>JBBSVS010000444.1:2178-5336 GCA_038046665.1 Thermoplasmatota archaeon | reverse complement strand
AAGGGCGGGGAGATCACGGAGGAGGCAGGCACGATCCAGGCGGATGTCCCCTTGAACAAGGACATCGACAAGATGAGCCTAGAAGAGCTCCTGCTGGTCCTCCTGGGCACGAACCGCCTCGCCTCCGCGAAGGGCATCTCGCCCGCCCTCGTCTCCGTCGACAAGGAGACGGAGACCCTCCTCTCCGGCACGGTGAAGGAATACTCCGTGCGCATCGATACACAGGAGAGGCGGATCGAGCACGACTGCGTGGACTTCCGCACGAACCGCGCGAAGGCCCGGCTGTTCTGCAAGCACCTCGGGGCCTTCCTGTACGGGACCGAGCCCGCGAAGGCTGTGAGACTCCTCCGCGGACTCCTGAGGAAGCGGGACCACTGGGTTTTCGAGTGATCCCCTGCGCGGCGTGGTTAACATGTTAACCACGCGCGGGCGGCGACGCAAGACCCTTCCACGGTCACATTTATCCGGTCCCCGGCCCTTCCCCGTCGCGAGGGAGGAGGGATTCATGTCGTCGACGACGTCACGACGCGAGGGCTGGCATCTCGTGGGAGTTCTCGTCCTGGTCGGCATCTTCGCCGCCTCGGTCCCCGCGAGCGGGATCACGTACGGCACGATCGAGTACGGCCATCCGTACGTCGGCGCAATGATCGTGGACATCAGCCAGATCCGCCCGGACCTCGGGATCATCGAGTTCTGTTCCGGCACACTTGTCTCCGCGAAGGTCTTCCTGACCGCGGGCCATTGCACGGACTTGCTGGTGCGTCACGAGATCCCCGTGAACAAGGTCTGGGTGAGCTTCGACGTGAACATCTGGCAGAATCCGAAATCGTGGCGGTCCGTGGCGGCCTACATGAACCACCCTGACTACAACTGGGGCCCGACCTCGGACCCGCATGACGAGGGCGTGCTCGTCCTGGCCAAGGCCGTCAAGGGCATTGACCCAGCGACCCTCGCGCCGCTCAACTACCTGGATCAGCTCGCGGCCGCGGGCAAGCTCAAGGACGCACGGTTCATCAACGTCGGCTACGGATCCGACGAGAGTTTCCAGGTGGACGGCTGGCGGAAGATCTCGTACTCCGGCTTCCTGTCGCTCCACAACGCCTGGCTCTACATGTCCCAGAACATCAACGCAGGGAGCGCGGGTACCTGCTTCGGGGACTCCGGAGGTCCGACGTTCTACAACGACGGTACGACGGAGTATCTCGTGGCCACGGTCTCCTGGGGCGATGCGATGTGCGTCGCGACGAACATCAACTACCGCGCGGACATCGCGAGCTCGCTGAGCTTCATCCAATCGGTGATTGCCTCCAGCAAGTGAGAGCCGCCCCGCGCAGGACGACACCCGCCGCAGGGGTGGTCAAGCCGCAGCCCAGATGCCCAGGGGATCCCCTCACGGTCGGGCCTACAGGTCCCCGCGCCCAGCCCGGTCTCCGGAGACGTCACCTGTGAGGAACCTTGTGGGCCACAGCCGGAACACGTCGGCCGACCGCACGCGACGCGAGGAGAAAACCGGCGAGGGATCCTACGGACAGGGCGAGGCGCAGGAGGAGAAACACGAGCGATTCCTGCGGAGTCGATCCGTAGGACCCGAACTCGGCCGCGGGCAGCAGCAACGCGCTCGCGATCCCCGCGGCCACCCCGGCCCGGAGCCAGAGTCGCTCGTCGCGCACGCGCGGAGGCGCCGAGGCCGCAACGAAGTAGGCGGCCAGGCTCAGCGCCACGACGGTGCCCACGAGGGCCGAGACGACGAGGCTCGATCCGGCGTCCGGGGAGAGCGCCGCGACGCTCGTCCACTGGACGACAAGGCTCGCGACGAAAGCGAACAGGTAGGGCCGTGGGCTCCCGCGACCCCGCCAGGGGTCGTCCGCCGCTCGGGCGCCGCCGAGGACCTTGAACGCGTAGACCAGGAAGATGACCCAGATCGGCACGGCGAACAGGGGGTGGACCGCGGCGAACAGAATCGCGAGACCGTACACGGGCACCATCGCGCTCCAGGCGGTGGTCCAATCCATCTCCCGCCGCTTGCCGCTCGCCATGGGACCGCGCGGGCGTACGCCGGGATAGACGATGAACCTTCCCGCTCACAAGCGGGTGAAGTCCCTCGCGGGGTCTGCCTCGCGGTCCTTCGCGGGTTTACGCGGCGCGTGGCCGAGAGGCTCGTGGCAGCCCTGACACTCCTCGCCGCCTTCCACGCACGCCTTGCAAAGCCAGGTGCCGCATGCGTGCTTCTCGACGCCGTGGAAGTGGTGGACGGAGCAGAGGTTGGGACCTTCGTCCTCGGGGGGCTTCGCCTTGGCGGGCTTCTTCGCCGGGGAGGACGCCTCGTCTTCCTCGTCCGCCTCTTCGTCCTCGTCGTCCTTCCCCCCGGGCTTCACCGCGGGCGCGGGCCTGGCCTCCGGCTTCGCCTTCCTCGGTTTCGGGATTCCGGGCGCAGGCTTCGTGTGGATGCGGTAGCCTCCGCCCTGGAAGATCTTCAGGGAAACCTCGAGCTTCTTCGCCTCGAAGGGGCCGAGGCGCAGCTCCCGCGCGAGGTCCACGAGGTTCCATTCCTCCTTCGGCAGGTCGAGGGCCTGCCGAATCAGGTCGTCGTTGTGCCATTCCGGCGTGGGCTCGAGCGGGGCGTCCCGCACCCAATCCAGATAGCCCCAGATCGAGCGGGCCTCGTCCAGGTCCACGTGGGGCAGGACCTCCGCCACGTCCGTCAGGCGGATCGCGTCCAGGTTCTTGTGCCTCGAGAGGACCGCCGAGCCGACGGCCTCATACTTCCGGAGCTCCTCGGGCGGCAGGCGTTCGAGGGCGAGGGGCGCGGGCTCGTTGACGTACTTGATGACCTCGTCGAGGGTGTCGAGGGGGACGGAGCAGTACTTGAAGATCTCCTCCCGCGTCGCCGGCCGGCCCATGTGCTTCTCGTACGTCACCACGCGCTCCGCGTGGGCCTCGATCTGGGCCGCGTGGACGCGTTCCTCCGCGGCCTTCCTGCCCTCGAGGGCGGGCTCGTAGTCCGCATCGAGGGCGAGGGCCGCCTCGAAGCACCTCTTCGCGTCGTCCAAGCGCTTGAGATGCAGGAGCGCGAGGCCCTTGCTGTTCCAGTACGCCTTGTCGCGCGCGTCGAGCTTGATCGCCTCATCGTAGGCCGACACGGCGTCCTCGTAGCGGCC
>JBBSVS010000444.1:0-2168 GCA_038046665.1 Thermoplasmatota archaeon | reverse complement strand
CCTGCGCGTTCCTCCGCGAAGCCGCGCATGTACCAGAGGGCCTTGTCCGCCGGCCGTGCCGCAGTCGCGTGCTCGAGGGCTTCCGCGGCCTCCGCGAACTGCTCGATCTTGATGTGTGCGAGCCCTTTGCCCCGCCAGGCGTCCCCGAACTCGGGGCTCGCCTCGATCGCGGCCTCGAAGGCCTTCAGGGCCTCCGCAGGCTTCTCCAGGGCCTGGTAGGCCTCGGCTTTCCAGGTGAGCACGGTCGGATCCTTCGGGCTCGCCCTCAAGACCATGTCGAAGCAGGGGAGGGCCTCGGTCGCGCGGCCCGTGCGCAGGAAGCAGAGGCCTTTCGTGCGGTAGGCGTCGTAGTTGTTCGGGTCCTTTGCGAAGACGACGCTGACCAGGGACAGGGCATCGTCGAAGTGGGCCTGCTCGGCGAGGGCCCGCGCCTTCCCGGTCAGGAAGTCGAGGTTGTCGTGCTAGAGGACGAGTCCGTCGTAGAAGACCTTGAGGGACTCGCCCACCCGCCCGAGGTCCAGGAGGATCCTCCCCTTCTGGGCGATCGCGAAGCGGTCGCCTGGGCTCAGGGAGAGCGTGTGGTCTAGGGCCTGGAGGGCTTCCTCCTTGCGCCCGAGTCGGACGAGCATGCCGCCGCGCGCGTTCCACGTGCGGCGGTCCATGGGGTCGACGCGGGCCGCATGGTCGAACGTCTCCAGGGTTTGGTCGATTTTCCCGAGACGCTCGTAGGCGAGGGCCTTTCCTCGAATCGCGTCCGTGTCGCGCGGGTCGAGCTCGAGAAGTCGGTCACAGAGATCCAAGACGCCCTTGTAGCTCCCGTTCGAGACAAGCAGGTCCCGCTTGAGGCGCAGGACGTCCGCTCGGTCGGGGGCCAGGGAGACCGCGCGGTTCGCCGCCGCGATGGCGTCCTTCTCCGAGCCCGCGTCGCGCGCGAGGCGCGCCCGTCGGACCCACGCGTCGACGTCCTTGGGGTCGAGGGTCGTGAGCTTCGCGCAGGCCTCGAAGGCCTCCTTGGTCTTGCCGAGGGCCTCGTAGGCGTCGCAGGTGCCCAGGGCCGCCCCGTGGTCCTTCGGCTCGGCCGCGAGGACGCGGCCGTAGGCGGCGATCGCCTCCTCATACCGGTGGAGCTCCAGGAGGCAGGCGCCTTCCTTCAAGGAGGCGGCCGTGAGCGTCGGCTCGAGCACTGCGGCCTGGCCGAAGGCGGCGATGGCCTCCTCGTACCGCTTTAGGGCCTGGAGGCTCGATCCTTTTCCATAGAACGCACGCCCATGCTTCGGCTCGAGAGCGATCGTGCGGTCGAACGCGGACACGGCCTGCTCGTACCGCTTCGCGCCGTCGAGGGAGAGCCCGTAGAGATACCAGGCCTTGGCGTCCGTCGGGGCGTAGCGCGTGGCCCGCTCCAGGGAGTCCGCGGCATCCGAGTAGGCCTTCAGCCTGTACTGGGCGCGGGCCTTGTCGTACCAGAGATCCGGCGAGGCGGGATTCTGCTCGAGGGCGGCCTCGCAGGCCCGAACGGCCTCGTCGTAGCGCTCGAAGGCGAGCAGCAACGAGGCCTTGTGCCCCCACGCCAGGGGATTCCGGGGATCGAGCCGCAACGCGTTCTCGTAGGCCGTCAGGGCGTCGGCCTTCTGCTCCAGGCCGGCGTGGACCTCGCCCTTCGCGAGCCACGTGGTCACGTCCTTCGGGTCGCGGGCGAGGATCGCGTCGCAGGACCGCAGGAGTGCCTTCGGGCTCTTCGCGTTCCGCAACGCATCCCGCTGCCCGCGCATCGCATCCACGTCCTCCGGCTGGAGGACGAGCGCTTGGTCGAAGGACGCATAGGCCGCCTGGGGCTTGCCCATCCCCAGAAGGGCCCGTCCCTTGTCCTTGAGGGCCCGCGCGTTGTGGGGCTGGATCGAGAGGATCGCATCGCACGTCTTCACCACGTCGGGCCAACGTTCCGAGCCGAGGACCACCTGTCGGCGTAGATCGAGGCCGTCGTAGGACTGGGGTTCGACCGCCAGGAATTCGTCGAGGGCGACGAGGGCGTCCTCCTTGCGGCCCACCGAGATGTAGGCCTGGGCGCGGGCGAAGAGCGCCGTGCTGTGCCGGGGGTCGAGGGCGAGGACCCGGCCCGCCTCCTTGGCCACCTCGTCCCATCGGGCGAGGGCTCGGAGGGACTCCAGGCG
>JBBSVS010000443.1:0-4072 GCA_038046665.1 Thermoplasmatota archaeon | reverse complement strand
ATTTCGAAGAGGAACGGCATCAGCTTCGCTTTCGGACCGTCCGATGGACCGATCGTCGGGGAAATCCAGCGTTCCTTCGAGGAACTGTTCGGCGCGAGGAGCTCCGTGTATCCCGGGAACGGGAAGGGCTCCACACTCGTTGTCCGGAACCGCATCATCACCGAGTGGTTCAGGCTCGCATTTGGCCTCGACCGCACTGCGTCGCACGTAAAGGAAATCCCATCAATCGTGTTCAATGTCGATGAGCACATGCGCCAGATGTTTCTGCGGGCGTACCTCCTCGGGGACGGTACGGTCCAGGAGCATGGGATCGCCTGGACCACCGTCTCGGAGACCCTGGCCGGACAACTCGTGTACCTCCTACAGACGCTCGGCGCAATGGCCTCGGTCTCGGAGCACGAGCCCTATAAGATGACGTCCGCGCAAGTCGCGCGGTCGATCCACTCGAAGAGGCGGGTCTACGTCGTGAGCCTCCACCGCAAGGAGGATCTAGTTCGGCTGCGGCGAATCTGGGAAGATCACCACCTCGCCTGGAAGCTGTGGCCCGTCCTCACGAACGGCTGGCCTGGGCGAAACCCCGCCTGCACGATCCTCTCCGAGGACCTCGCGGCGGTCGAAATCGTATCGGTACGGCGGGTTCAGCCCAGTGGTCGGTTCGTCTACGACTTCTCGGTCGACGAGGAAGAGAACTTCGTTGCCGGGCTGGGGGGTATCTGCTGCCACAACAGTGACGCGGATGTGGACGGCCAGCACATCACGACCCTGCTTTTGACGCTCTTCTTCCGATACATGCGGCCCATGATCGACGCGGGCTACGTGTACATCGCGCAGCCGCCCCTCTACAAGATCCGGAAGGGAAAGGAGACCCACTACGCCTACACGGAGAAGCAACGGGAGGACCTAGCGAAGCAACTCGGGGATAAAGGCGTCGTTTTCCAGAGGTACAAGGGACTTGGGGAGATGAACGCCGAGGAGCTCTGGGAGACTACGATGGACCCGGAGCGGCGTTTGCTCAAACAGGTGACGATCGAGGACGCTGTAGCGGCGGACGCCCTCTTCTCTCTCCTGATGGGCGAGGCGGTGGAACCCCGCCGGCAGTACATCGTGGAACATTCCAAGGAAGTCGTGAACCTGGACATCTAGGGTGAGCCATGCCGGAGGAAGCCCAGGAGCCGCAGCGCCGGGTCGTGGCCCAGCCGATAGAGGACGAGATGTCTCGCTCCTACATCGACTACGCGATGTCCGTGATCGTCGGGCGGGCCCTCCCTGATGTGCGGGACGGGCTCAAGCCCGTGCAGCGGCGGATCCTGCACGCGATGAATGAGATGGGGATGAGCTCGGGGTCCCAGCCGAAGAAGTCGGCGCGCGTGGTGGGAGAGTGTTTCGTCAAGGGCACTCTGGTTGCCACTGATCGAGGACTCGTCCGAATCGAGGACGTGAGACGGGACGACAAAGCCTACACGGAGACGGGGCTGCACCCGGTACGAGAACTCTACGAGATGCCATCTCGACCCCTGGTCCGAGTCGAGCTCGATAACGGCCTCTCCAGCGTCGCGACTAAGTCCCAGGCCTTCAGGGTCGTGGGTCCAAACCTCGTCCTTGGCTGGAAGCGAGCGGCGGCGCTTCTCCCGGGAGACTGGGTGGCCCTCCGATCCGTCTTCGCCCCGTTCCACTCCGAGCTCCCGCCACTGAAGCCCTTCGATGGGAAAGAGATGCGCCTCAACGGCGGCCTCGCCTACCTCCTTGGCCAGCTCATGTCGGATGGTTGGGCCTCCCATGAGGGGAAGAGGATTCGGTTGGGGTTCTGCTCCGCCCACCGGGGAGTGATGAGGAGAATCCAACGGATCATTGCGGCGCAATTCGGCTATGAACCCACGATTGAAAGGAAGGTGCATCGGAACCCGCGATTCAAACCGATCTACTCCGTGCGGATCAGCCGCGATGCGATCAACGACTACCTCGTCGACACCTTCGAACTGAAGGGGCTTGGCGCTGCGAACAAGCGGGTTCCGGCTCAAGTCCTCTCTGCCCCTCGCCCGGTGGCCCTCGCATTCGTCAGCGGGCTCGTCGACGGCGATGGCTGTATCTCCGCCAAGCGGCGAATCGTTCACTACGGGTCCGTTTCGTCGGTCCTGATCGACCAGCTGCAGGTCCTACTCCATCACCTCAGCTATCACGCGAAGCGATACACGACGGATCCGAATCTTCGGAAGGTGCACACGATTATCGGAAGGAAAGTGAAATCGCTCCGCCCCTTTCACTACCTGGAGGTCTCGGGAGAAGAGGCCCGACTCCTGTCAAGCGAGCTGGACCTCGAAGATCCGTCGAAGCGAGGTCGGGCCAGACGCATGCCCGCCACCAGCCGCCCGATGCAGCTGGATGCCGACATCATACCCTTCGGATCCCAGACCGTGTTCTCCGAACTGAGTCGTGCCCACCTCGGCGCAGGCTGGTATGCCGACACGGCAGGGCGGCGTTTCCGACAAGGGATTAGGTACCAAGGCGGAAGCAAGATCAGGTACGCCGCGACCCTCCATCGTACCCCGCTTCATCTCGAACAGGTCGTCGACTGGGGAATCATGGACAAGCTTCGTCGGATCGGTTCCCCGCTTACGTCAACCCTCGAATTCGTGGACGACGCACATATCACGTTCGCGCGAGTGAAATCCGTGTCCCCCGCGGGCCGCGAACGCACCTTCGACCTGGGCATCGACGGTGAACACAGTTTCACCGCAAACGGAATGATCGTCCACAACTGCCTCGGGAAATTCCACCCCCACGGGGACATCGCCGTCTACGACGCCCTCGCGCGGATGGTCCAGGACTTCTCCCTTCGGTACCCGCTCATCGACGGCCAGGGGAACTGGGGGAGCACGGAGGACGAGCCGGCCGCGATGCGGTACACGGAGTGCCGGCTGGCGAAGCCCGCAGAGGCCTTGCTCCAGGAGATCGAGAAGGAGACCGTCGACTGGATGGACAACTTCGACGGTACCCTCAAGGAGCCCACAGTCCTCCCGGGGATGTTCCCGAACCTCCTCGTGAACGGATCGAGCGGGATCGCCGTCGGGATGGCGACGAACATCCCGCCCCACAACCTGAGCGAGGTCGTGGACGCCCTCATCGTCCTCATCGAGAACCCGAACGCGGCGTTCGTGGATCTTTACCACCCCGAGACGGGTCCCATCCGCGGACCCGACTTCCCGACAGGCGGCATCCTCTACGGGGTCGAGGGGCTCGTGGAGGCCTATACGATGGGGCGGGGCCTCCTCCGCATCCGCGCGAAGGCGCACTTCGAGGAGGCGGGGCGGGACAAGGCGCGCATCGTGATCACGGAGATCCCTTACATGGTTAACAAGGCGGCCCTCGTCGAGTCGATTGCCCTCCTCGTGAAGTCGAAGAAGATCGAGGGCGTAACGGACCTGCGGGACGAGAGCGACCGGGACGGGATGCGCATCGTGCTGGAGCTCAAACGCGACGCGGTCGAGGACGTCGTGTTGAATCAGCTCTACCACCACACCCAGATGGAGCAGACCTTCGGCGTGCTCAACCTCGCCATCGTGGACGGGAAGCCCAAGTTCCTCTCCCTAAAGGAGGAGCTCCAGTGTTACATCGACCACCGGGTCCTGGTTGTCCGGAGGAGAACGGAGTTCGACCTCAGGAAGGCCCGGGAGCGCCTCCACATCGTCGAGGGGCTGATCACCGCAGTGGACCACATCGACGAGGTCATCCGCCTGATCCGGCACTCGCAGACCGCGGAGGCGGCGCGCACCGGACTGATGAGCCGCTACCTCCTGAGCGAGGCCCAGGCGAACGCGATCCTCTCCATGACCCTCCGGCAGCTAACCGGGCTGGAGATCGAGAAGCTGCGGCAGGAGCAGCGGGACCTCACGACCAAGATCAACGAGCTCGAGACCATCCTCGCCTCCCACGAGCGGATCCTGGGGATCATCAAGGACGAACTCAAGGAGATGAAGGAGAAGTTCGGCGACGATCGCCGGACCACGGTGGATGTCCAGGTCTACGACATGGAGGTCGAGGATCTCATCCCCGAGGAGGACGTTGTCGTCACAAT
>JBBSVS010000442.1:0-16742 GCA_038046665.1 Thermoplasmatota archaeon | reverse complement strand
CCCCCGCTTTAGCGGGAGGTAGTTGACGCGTCCTTCGAGCGGAACAGGGAGAGGCGTCCGACCAGGAGGCGGTCCCGCAGGATGTCCCTCGTCCCCACGACGGACTCCATGCTGCCGTCCCAGGACTGGAGCACCTTGCCGTAGGTGTCCTCGACGGAGTCGAGCACGCTGCGGACCTTCTTGCGGATCATCGAGGAGTCGCGGCCGCGGTACACCACGGCCAGGTAGACGTGCTTCCAGCGCTCGATGAGGATGCGGTAGTCCCCGAACTCCATCTGGTGCAGCTCCCGGTGCTCGCCGTACTGGAAGGCGTCCTTCACGAAATCCTGCACCACGGTGAGCATGCCGCTGAGCACGTCGCGGTCCTTCTCCTCCACCATGGTCCGGGAGAGGTGGGAGATCAGGATGCCGTCCCGGTACACGAGGAAGACCTCTTCGATCCGCACCCGGTTCCGGCGGTACACGAGGTACACGACGACAAAGCCGAGGGCCGCGCCGCCGAGCAAGATGTACGCGATGGGCATGAGGTCCACCGCGACGGTCAGGAAGACGGCCTGGGAGCGGTACCCGATCGGCGTGCCCACGCTGTTCGAGTAGCGCACCTCGACCGTGTTCGCGATCAGGGACCGGGCCGCGGTGCCCTCGGGCACGCGCACGACGAGGGTGATGTTCTCGGTACCGCCCGGCTGCAGATCGGTGAAGTTCCAGCTCAGCCGCAGGGAGCCTGTCGCGGGCACGCTCGCATCGGAGGACACGACCTCCAGACGCGCGTCCACGGGGTCGGAGAC
This sequence comes from Thermoplasmatota archaeon, assembly GCA_038046665.1. Classification (GTDB taxonomy): domain Archaea; phylum Thermoplasmatota; class Thermoplasmata; order RBG-16-68-12; family RBG-16-68-12; genus RBG-16-68-12. The sequence goes on along the minus strand of JBBSVS010000442.1, from coordinate 15,954 downwards.
GTTCACGTACCGCGCGGTCGTGGAACCCAGGTTCCGCACCTGGATCCGGTAGGAGAACGTCCCGCCGGGCAGGGCCTGCTCCACGTCCTGGGACAGGGTCAGGACGATTGTCGGCGCGACGAAGGACAGACGGACGTTGGACGTGAGCGGCGCCTGCGGATTCCCGTTTCCATCAGTGTCATCCACATGGAAGACCAGGTCTGCGTTCGTCCGGTCCTGGACGGAGGGGGCCGCGAGCAGGTTGAGCGTGAAGGCGTGCGTCCCGGGGGCGAAGGCCTGCCAATGCCAGAGGTAGGAGGACCCGACGACGGTCCGGGTGCCGCCGGAGGTGTCGGAGAGGTACTGGAGGCCGCCCGGGAGGGAGAGGTTCAGCCAGAGGTCCCCCGCGCTCCCGCTGCCCGTGTTCGTGAGGGTGACGATCAGCGCGGTGGGAGTCCCCGCCTCCGGGGTGGCGATGGACGGGGAGACGCCAAGAGCCAGCCGCGGGAGGGTGACGCTCGAGGAGGCCGGCGCGAGGACGAGGGCCGGCAACGCGTTCCCGACGCCGTCCACATACTCCAGGGATCCGTTGACCGTGAGGAGTTGCCGGTCCGGAGAGGAGAGGTTCACGCTCACGTTCACGTACGCGGTCCACGCGCCGATCCTCAGGTTGGCGATCGTCAGGCGAACGATCCCATTGGTCGCGGTCGCGGGGACGCTTGCGCCGACGAAGGTGAGATCGGCATCCAGGGTGAGGTTGATCCACGCGGTCTGCGCCACCTCGTTCCCGACGTTGGTCTCGTTCACGTAGATCGTGAGGAGGTCCCCGGGGACGGCGGTGGCGGACGAGGACGACAGGGTGGCCGCGGAAATCCAGGGGGACACCACGGTCAGGGCTAGCGTGGCGATGCGCGAGGGCATGAGGATGCCGTTCGCGCTCGTGTCGTTCAGACCCGCCGTCAGGGTCAGGACCGAGCCGCGGACCAGCCCGGCTCCGGCGCGGGCGCTCAGGGTGAAGGTCCACGTGACCGGCGTCGGCGAGCCGGAGGGCATGTTGAAGAAGGTGAAGTCGACCGCCCCGCCCGTGGAGGACACGGACCCCCACGCGGGGTTGTGCGTGTCCGAGACGTACGACAGGCCGACGGACAGCGTGAGGTTGAACCAGATCGTCTGGGCGGCGTCCCCCGTGTTCGTGAGGCCGATCGTGTAGACCACGGTTTCGTTCGAATGCACGGACGCGGTGGGGTTGCTGGACATGGTCACGGAGATGACGGGCCCGTTCAGGATGACGTCCCGCGTCGCGATGCGCATGGGCCAGAGGTACCCTTTCTCGTCGGAGTAGTTCAGGCTGACCGTGTTCAGGATGAAGGCCACGCCGACCACGCTGCCGGAGACGCGCACGTCGAAGCTGACCCAGTGCGAGCCCACGGCCACGTTGGTGAAGGCCCAGATCGGGGTGCCCGGGACGACCGTCGCGTTCGGGCTGCTCTGCCAGTTGACCTGGGAGGGCATCGTGTCGTTGATCCACACGCGCCCCGCCGGCCCGGTCCCGGTGTTGTTGAACCAGATCGTGTAGGTGAAGCGGGTGTTCTGCTTGGCCTGGGCCACGCTCGCGGTCTTCTCGAGGGTGAAGCGCGGCGCGCGGACCGTCGCGGTCCCCGATGCGACGTCGACGACGCCGTTCCCCTCGATCCCGACGACCTCGACCGCGTACGTGCCGTTGTCGAGGGGCGCGGAGAGCGTGGTCTCGTACAGCTTCCACCCGGAGGGGTTCGCGCCGTCCGTCTGGAGCAGCGTCATGTTCACATAGCCCACGACGACGCTCCCGGACGGCGCGGTGATGTTGATCCGCGCCTCGGCGATGTCGTAGCTTCCGAAGGGGTCCTGGACCGTCGCCCGGACCACGAGGCTGTCCTTGGGGGACCACACGGACGGGGTGCCCTTGGCGTCCTGGAGCGAGAGGGTCGTCACGTCCACGTAGGTCGACGTGAGGACCTCGAGGTGGGAGTCCACGCTCGTCGCGTTCATCGCCAGCAACGCGTCGTTCGTGCTCCCACTGTTGAGAACCTGGAGGGACAACCGCACCTGGTGGCCCGCGAGGAACGTGTAGTTGGCAGCCAGGGCGACCGGGATCGCGAACCCCTGGTACCCGCTGATGCTGTCCGACTGGATGGACTGCTGCGTGGACGCGACGAACACGAAGGAGGCGCCGTTCCGGTCCCACACCGTCGCATTGATCAGATAGGTCTCGGTCGAACCCCCGAGCGAGTCGAGGTACAGCACCGCGTTCAGGTTCACGGCCTGGAAGGACAGCGCGAGGACCGGGCTCAGGTCCCAGCTGAGGGGCGGGTCGCCCTTCTTCAGGAGGACGCCCGGAAGGACGAGGTTGCTCGTCGGCGCGGTCGGGGTGAGGCCGAAGGTGGTCGTCAGGTGCAGCTGCTTCGCGGCCAGGCCGATCACCACGGTCGCAGAGATGGAAAGGGGAGGGCGCACCGCGTTCGTCGTGTTCGTGTACGTCACGCTGGCGACGTTCGTCGACCACGTGCCCGGAGGCACGCCGATGGCCACGCGGACGGAGATCTGGAAGGAGTGGGAGCCCACGCCCACGGAGCTGAAGGTGTACCGCGGGAAGGGCGTGGTCGAGCCCGCGGACGCGGCGGTGTCGGAGACGTAGACGAAGCGGCTCGGGAGCGTGTCGTTGATCCAGACCCGCGGGGCCGCCTGGTCCCCGCCGTTGACGAAGGTGAGCGTGAACACGACCGTGTCCTTGGGAGACGCGCTCGTGGGGGTCGCGGTCATCGAGGCGCTCAGCACCGCGTCCATGGGCTGGGGCCCGGCGGGCGCGGCCAAGGACGCCGGGACTCGCGGGACCGAGGGGGCGTCGCCCTGCGGGAGGAAGGGGAGGAAGAGGCCGCCCAAGGTCAGGACGAGGACGATCGCTAGGGCGAGCCCCCGATTCAGTCGTTCCACTCGTGCGCCTCAGGACGTTCTGTCCGCGAGAGGCTAGATGACTTCACCGCCTCGGTTATCTCTCCTGATAAATTACGGACGAGGATCGAACGTGCGACGCGTGGACTTGGATGTAGCGTGCCTGTACGCGGCCCGCTTATCCTCGCCGCGGTCCCTCTCCCGGACGTGACGGATGCGGGGGCGCATCTCGCGGCGGCACTGCTCGTCGCGGTCCTCCTCGCGTCCGGCCCCCTCCTCCCGGGCCGCGGGACCGCCGAGCCGGGCCTTTCCCTGGCTCCCGCGGTCCCTCCTTTTTCTGCGGAGGCCTTGGGGAGCGACGTGCTCCTCACCCGCGTCTATGCGAACGCGGCACGGGACGACGAATTCGTCGAGGTGGCCAACGCGGGACCCGCCGCGGTCGACGTGAGCGGGTGGGCCCTCACGGACCGCGAGGCGGTCGCCCGATTCCCGGCGGGCACGGTCCTGGACGCCGGCCGGAGAGCCGTCGTCGCGAGGAACGCCACGAGCTACGCCGAAGACGTCCTCCAGGCGGCCGACTTCACCTGGGACCAGGGAGACGCGCCCCACCTCCTCGGAGGGATCTTGCGCCTCGCGGACGCGGGCGCCGAGGTGCTCCTCCTCAATGCCAGCGACGCGGTCGTCGACGCGTACGTGTACGGCAGCTCCGACTACGCAGGCCCAGGATGGACGGGCCCGGCGGCACCCGCCCTCGGCCGCGGTGGGGTCGCCGTGCGCGCGGGCGCGGATTTCCCCGCGGACCACGACCGCGCGGAGGATTGGATGGACTCGCGACCCCACCGCCTCGGGCAGTCGGACTTCGATGCGCCCCCCGTGACCCTCGATGGAGCCGTCGTCCCGATCGTCTCCCCCGACGACGGGGTGGACCGCGTCCTCGCCTTCCTCGCGGCGGCCCGGACCTCCATCCACCTCGCGGTCTACACGCTCACGAGCGAGGCTCTCGCGGCGACCCTCGCCGACCGGGCGCGCCGGGGCGTGCGGGTGCAGATCCTCCTGGAGGCGTCCCCCGTGGGCGGGGTGGAGGACTCCGAGACCCGCCTCGCCGCGGGCCTCGTCGACGCGGGTGCGGATGTGCGCTGGCTCTCCGGCGGCGCGGACGTGGTCAAGCGCTACCGCTACCTCCATGCGAAGTACGCTGTCGTGGACGGCGAGGGAATCCTCGTTGGCTCGGAGAACTTCGGGGAGTCCGGGTTTCCGAGCGGCGATCGGAGCGGGAACCGGGGATGGTCCGTCCTCGTGCGGGACCCGGAGCTCGCGCGAGCGCTCCGCGACGTGTTCGACGAGGACTTCGACCCGAGGCGGCGCGACTCCGTCCCCGCGAGGGGAGATCCCGCCATGGCGCTCGGGCCGCCTCCCGACGTCGGACCCTGGTCCTGGGGCCCGGGCTCCTGCTGCCGAAGCGCGAGGCTCGTGATCGGTCCCGACACCACCCTGGCGGAGGATGGGCTCCTGGCCCTCCTGGATTCCGCCCGCGAGCGGCTCCGAGTCGAGGCCTTCTACCTCGAGGATGCCTGGGGAGACGGACCGAATCCCCTCCTGGAACGGGCCTTCGCGGCGGCCCGTCGCGGCGTCGACGTGCGCATCCTCCTGGACGGCGGCGGATGGTTCACGGAGGACCAGGCGGACGGCAACGAGGACGTCGCCGCGAGGGTCAACGCGCGCGCCCACGCGGAAGGGATCCCCCTGGAGGTCCGCCTCCTGGAGCCCGGGGGCCCCATCGAGCGGGTCCACAACAAGGGCGCGGTGGTCGACGGCCGCGCGGCCCTCGTGTCCAGCATGAACTGGGCCCGGGGGTCCGCCACGGAGAACCGGGAAATCGGCATCCTCCTCGACGATTCCGCGGTCGCGTCGCGCTTCGAGGCCGTCTTCGACGCGGACTGGGACGGCCGGTCCACCGCACCGTTCGATTCCGTGCTCGTGGACGACCCGCTCACCCTCGCCGGATTCTACGCCTTCCTCGCCGGCGCGTCCGCCCTCTCGCTCCGTAAACTGAGACGGGGAAACAAAGGTCTAAAGCTCCGGCAACGGTTGGAAAGGCGTGGCTCCCGCCGAGCTCATCTCCGCCGCGGACCTGGAGAAGTTCGGGTACTGCCCGCTGAGCTGGTGGCTGAGCCGCGGCATGGCCCCGGAGGAGGGCCCGGAGCTGGCGGAAGGGGAGAAGAAGCACGAGGCAATCTCGGAGGACCTGAAGGGGATTGAGACCCACGAGGCCCGCGCCCGCGAGGCCGAGGCCGGCGTGATGTACTTCGCGATCGCGGCCACGATCGTCGCCACGTTCGCCCTCACGTTCCTCTCCCCGCCCGGGATCGAGATCGCCCGCCTCCTCGGCGCGGTGTCCCTGATCTGGCTCCTCGCCTCCGTGTACTTCCTGTACCGCGCGGAGACCCTGTCCACGGACCAGGAACGCTTCCTCTCCGAACGCGTGCTCACGGTGTTCGCGATGGCCGCCGTGGTCATCGCCATCGCGAGCGTCTCCTTCCCCGGCGTCCAGAACTCCCTCCTCGCGCAGATCTTCGTGGCCCTCGCCCTCGTCTGGCTCATCGGCGCGAGCTCATACCTGTATCGCTCGATGGGGGCCATGGCCGTCGCCCGCTCCACGCGGGAGAGGTACCAGGTCGCGGGCCACCTCGTCTACGTGGACTCCGAGCGGGAGAGGCCCAAGCTCTTCGTCTCTAAGCGCTACGGCCTCTCCGGCCGACCCGATGCGGTCGTCCTGGAAGGGGACCAGCACATCCCCGTGGAAGTGAAGACGGGGCGGACCCCGCGCGGGCCCCTCTTCTCCCACATCCTCCAGGTGACCGCCTACTGCCTCCTCCTCGAGGAGGAGTACGGGAAGCCGCCGCCCTACGGGATCATCCGATACGGGGACGTCAGCCACGAGATCGAGTACAACGAGGACGTGAAGAAGCTCGTGATCGGCAAGCTGGGGGAGATGCGCGCCTGCCTGGCGCGGAACGATGCCCACCGGAATCACAACCGCCCGGGCAAGTGCGTGCACTGCTCCCGCCGTGCCGTGTGCCCGGAGCGCCTTGCCTAGCGGTCCTTGCCCTTCCGATCGCCCGTGACCCCGAGCTTGTCGGCGACGGCCTCGACGCGGTCCTGGAGCTCGCGGACCTCCTGCCGCATCTTGAGCATCTCCTGCTCGAAGGGCGTGAATCCCTGGGTGGACATGATGCGGTGGCTCACAAACATGCCGAGGAACACGGCGCCGATGATCGCGAGGATCGCGATGAAGGCGAGGGCTAAGATCAAGTTCAGGAAGGAGCCCACGAGGTTGCCCGGCGTGATCACGCCCGTGAGGATCGAGATCCAAATCACGACGAGCACGCCCACGATCAGGAGCCACAGGAGGGTCCAGCGGGAAATCCTCATGGCATCACCCCTTTGCGCGGCACGGGCCATCGGAAGTCGTCCGGCGGCGTGATCGTGACCGTCGCCGTAGAGTTCTTGTCGTCCGGGAAGTGGAAGACCATCACGGGCTTCGAACTCGCATCGAGGGAGAGCCGCACGGTCACGTTGATCTCGAAGTAGTTCCCCTGGCGGTCCACGAGCTTCGTGTGCACGTCCAGGGAGTTGCGATACAAATCGTACGTGTTGTTCACGCGGGTCGGGACGTACAGGGAGTCGCTGTACGCATCGCTCAGGGTCTGGTTCGCATAGGGGACCGTGACGTTGGCGAGGGTCTCGTAGCCGACGTCCAGGGCGATGTTGTCGTAGAGGTAGGGCTGGGACCAGGACGTGACGTCGATGAGGAGGCTCGTCTGGTCGTGCGTCATCGCGACGATGAGGATCGGCAGGGAGGCGAGCTCGGAGGGGTGACCGAGGAGGCTCGGGGTGATCAGCACGAGGGCCACGAGGACCATGATCGTGGCGAACATGCCCGCCCGAACCCAGATCTCTCGCTCCACGAGCGCGGAAAGAGGGAGGAGCGAGATAAACGTTCGGCAGAAGTCGATGCGCGGGTGCGCGGCTCAGAGGCTGTCGGGCCCGAGCTTCAGGAGGGTGCAGAGCCCGAAGAGGACGCTCGACACGACCGCGGCGGTGAAGTTCCGCGCGGCGTCCTCCACGGCGCCGAAGGAGAAGTAGCCCAGGAAGGAGAGGAACAGGGCGGCGGCACTGAACATGCCGCTCGCGAGCCAGAGGAACTCGCGGAAGTGGCCCACGAAGGTCTCGCCCGCCTCCTCGACGGTCGGGGTGGCCGCTTGGGTCGCCATCGACCGCGCCGACGCAGGCCTGATGTCATTACCGTGGCGAGACGGCTATCAAGTTCGACTATCGAGAACGATTCCACGAGGCGCGGTGCGTTCCGCCACGAGGAAAAGAAAAATGGGTGGCTCCGAGGCCACCCAGTTGGGGGGGAGGTAATCGTGACGTTACGACGACGCGGGGCGCTCCGTCGATCCTCCGGCGGCATCCATCCCTTCTGACCCGTCCCTATTTCTGCATGAACTCGCGCTTGAACGATTCCATCTCGGCGAGCGACTTCTCGGCTTCCTGGATCTTCTTGAGCTTGTCCGTGACGAGCTCTACGCGGGCGTACACGAAGTCGCGGATCGCGGCGCGCACGGCCTCGGAGCGGCTCGGGAAGTCGTCGACCTCGACGAGGAAGTCGAGGGCCTTCAGGTACCGCGCGGGCAGGCGCAGCGTGATCTTCTCCGTGTCATCCTTCATGGCAGCCGTCCGCCTGCGTAGGTCAAAGCGACCTCGTTTGACCGACGCCTGTCCGGCGGATAACTCTGTAAATATATAAGCGTTGCTGGAATTTTATCACGGGAAGGAACCCTCTTTCTTGTGGAACGCGCGTCTCCGCACGGACGTGGAGGTCCGCGAGGGCGGCATGCCCGCGACCAGAAGGCACTCGCGCAAACAGAATCGACGAATCGTTTATCCTCCGTCCGCCCCTAGCGCGCGTCCGATGACCGACGCCGAAGACACCGTCTTCATGTTGCCGGGCCCCGTGATGATGCATCCCCGCGTGCTCCGGGCCATGGCAACGCCCGCGCTCAACCACCGCGGGCCCGAGTTCAAGGAGATCCTGACGGAGTTGCGGGAGCTCGTGCAGTACCTCTTCGGCACGAAGGGCGAGGTGGCGATTCTCTCCGGGTCCGGGACGGCCGGACTCGAGGGCGCCGTGTCCGGGCTCCTGAGGAAGAACGACAAGGTCCTCAACCTGGTCAACGGCAAGTTCAGCGAGCGGTTCAACGACCTCTGTGGGGTCTTCGCGACGGCCACGCCGCTGACCTTCGAATGGGGAAAGTCCGTGGAGCCCGCGAAGGTCGAGGCCGCGTTGGACGAGGACGACTACAAGGCCGTGACGGTGTGCTGGAACGAGACGTCCACGGGCCTCACGAACCCCATAGCAGAAATCGCGAGGATCGTGAAGAAGCACGACAAGCTCCTCCTTGTGGACGGCATCACCGCCGTGGGCGGGCTCGAGAACCACTTCGACGAGTGGGGAATCGACGCGCTCGTCATGGGCTCCCAGAAGTGCCTGGCCGCGCCGGCCGGGTTGGCCGCCGTGGCCCTCTCGAAGCGCGCCTATGAGTCCCTTCATTCCGAGACGTCCTTCTACACGAACCTGAAGGCCCATGTAGACGGCCTCGCGAAGCAGGACACGCCGTACACGCCCGCGGTCCCGCTCTTCCTCGCCTTCCGCGAGGCGCTTCGGATGCTCAAGGAGGAAACGCTCGAGGCGCGCATCGCGCGCACGAAGAAGCTCGCGGAGGCGGCCCGGGCAGCGTACGCGGCTATCGATGTGGACCTGTATCCGGATGCCCGTTTCGCGTCCAACACGGTCACCGCGACGAAGTATCCCCCTGGAATCGACGACGCGAAGTTCCGCACGATCCTGCGCGAGCAATACCGCGTGATCCTGGCGGGAGGCCAGAGCCAGCTCAAGGGCAAGATCTTCCGGATCGGCCACATGGGCATCGCCTCCTTCACGGACCTCGCCGCCTGCTTCACCGGGATCGAGGGCACCCTCTCCGCGATGGGGCACAGGTTCGAGCTCGGGGCGGCGGTCGCGGAGATCGCCCGGCGCGCGTGAACCTCATGCGCACGGATAGACGATGGGCTGGCCCGGGGCCAGGTTCGACTCCCACGAACCCCCGGACGTGAAGACCTTCACCTGGAACGCCACCACGGACCAGAGGCCGGCGAGGGCCGAGACCCCGGAGAACGTCCAAGTCTGGCGACCTTCCACGACGACGTTCTCGTGGGCCTACGTATCGTAGAGGGTCCCTGTGTCCGGGTCCCAGGCCCACAGGGAGACCAAGGTGAACGTGAGCGGGGTGGCCCGCGGGTTCCGGATCACGAGGTACACATGGAGTTCCGTCTCGTTCGGCATGGGCCGGTTGGCGAGCATGATCACATCCTGCACGACGATCTCGACCCGATCCTGCGGACGGAGGAAGAACCATCAGGCGGCAACGCCCAGGATGACGACTACCGCAACGACGGTCGCTCCCACCGCGACGAGGGTTCGCTTATCGGGGGCCACGCGGGCGCCCACCGGCTCAGGAGTTGTTGAACCGTCCACAAGTGGGACCGGGCCGCGGCTAGGTCACCGCCAAGTCACCGCGACCTCGTCCGTGCGGAAGCGCTGGTCCACCTCGGTCTCCCGGAGGGACATCCGCACGCCGGCGCGGTGCATGAGCAGGCCCGTCCACGCGATCATCGCGCCGTTGTCGATACAAAGGTCGCCAGGCGGCACGAACATCTTCGCCCCGCGGTCCGCGGCCATGCGCCCCACCATCTCCTGGAGACGCTTGTTCCGGGCGACGCCCCCGCCGAGGAGGACCTCGTCCTTGCCCACGTGGGCCATGGCGCGCTCCGTGACCTCTGTGAGCATCGCGAAGGCCGTCTCCTGGATCGAGAAGGCGACGTCTTCGAGGGACTTGCCGCCACGCCGCAACGCGAGGGCCGCGGTCAGCATGCCGCTGAAGGCCACGTCCATGCCCTTCACGCTGTACGGGAGCGGAAGCAGCTTCTTCCCCTCGAGGGCGAGCTTCTCGAGACGAGGCCCGCTGGGGAACGACAGGCCAACTTCCCGCCCGAACTTGTCGAGCATGTTCCCGATGCCGATGTCCAAGGTCTCGCCGAAGACGCGGTACCGACCGCGAGCGAAGGCGATGACCTGCGTGTTGCCGCCGCTCACGTACAGGAGGCCGGGGTCCCGACAGCCCGTGAGCCCGCGGCCGATCTCCAGATGGGCGACGCAATGGTTCACGCCGACGATGGGGGTTCTCAGGGAGAGGGCGAGGGCCCGCGCTGCTGTGGCCACGGTGCGCAGGCACGGGCCCAGCCCCGGCCCCTGGGAGAACGCGACCACATCGAGGTCGTCGAAGCCCACCCCCGCGGTTTCCACCGCCTTGGCGATCAACGGCACGACCATCTCCGCGTGGTGGTTCGCCGCTTCCCGCGGATGGATGCCCCCCTTCTCCGGCTTGACCATGTCGTAGACGTTCGCGAGGACCCTGCAGTGGTCGTCGACGATGCCCACGCCGACCGTGTGGGCCGTGCCTTCGATGCCTAGGGCGAGCATCGGAGGACGTAAGGGGCGCGGGAGAAAAGGGTTTGCCGTCACCGGATGTGTCGTCCGGGCCGCGAGCCAGCGTGCCCCGGAGATCTCCTCCCCGACCAACGGTGAGACCTAATAGGAACTGCCGCCTTGCCCGCGCCACCATGGACACGCAGGACCCGGGCCCGCTCCTGTACGCGTACAAACCGATCCCGGCGAACCCCATGTCCATGGCCCTCCTCATCCTCCTGCTCGTCGTCACCTTCGTCCTGGGCCCCATCGCGGCCGCCCCGGAAGGATTGTGGCCGCTGAATGGAATCTGCTTCCTCCCGCTCGGGGTCCTGCTCCTCGCGATCCTCCTGTTCAAGCCGAGCCCGACCTACGTCTACGAGGAGGGAATCCACATCACGCTCCCGCTCTGGCGCCGCGTCCTCGGAGACCAAGGGGACTTCCGCTGGGACGAGATCCGCGACATCTTCCCGGCCAGCTACGAGGTGAGCGGTTCGTTCATGTCTCCTTTCGCTTCGAGCGCGGGCACGCTCGTCCACATGGGTATCGGGATCGAGACGAAGGACGGCCGGCGGCGGCTCGTGCGCTTCACCCCGGGCATGATCCGCGCCTTCCGCGCGGAGTCCCAGGGCTATGTGGAGGCCATGAGCGTGATCCGGGACCGCTTCGCCCGGCACGGGCAGCCCATGGTCACGACGGCGAAGACCTTCACGGACCCGGAGGTCCTCGCGATGCAGGCGCGGGCCCGCGAGCCCCTCGTGTCGATCAGCAGCGTGTTCCTCGCCTTCTTCCTCCCGCCGACCATCGTGGGCCTAACCTTCTTGCTCGCGTCGTACCTCGGTGCGCTCCCGTCCGGACCCCTCATCCTCCTAGCGGTCGCCGTGGCCCTCGTGCCTCCGGCGGCCTCCATGTTCGCGACCCTCCGAAGGAGCGAGCGCAGGAACGAGCTTCTCAGCGAGTTGTCGAAGTTCCAGGAGAGCCTGCGGGGACGGGCGCCGTCTCGATGAGGCGCACGTGCATCGGATCGCGCACATCGTAGGTGCGGCCCCGCCACCGCACGGTCTCCGGCCTGCGGGTCCGCCTGAGGCCCCACAGCATGAGCCAGGGGACCGCAAGAGCCGCAGCGGTGGTCCGAAGGGATGGGGCCCGCCATAGCCCTGCGACGTGGGGCGACGCGGAGAAGTAGGCCCGCCGCCTCAGCGAGGCCTTCGCGACCGTCGCGGGGAGCGTGAAGAGGAAGAGGCCCGCGGGGACGAGGTAGGCCCAGGAGACGAGCGGGGAGAGAATCAAGGAGAGGAATCCGAAGAGGACCGCTCCGTCGAACACCGCGAAGGCCGTCGCGGCGTAGCGCCGCAGGTTCGGCTGGTAGAGGACCGCCATGGTCATCTGCCTCAGACACCACTCGACGCAATCCTCGCGATTGCAACCCTCCAGCGTGGCCACGAGGGCCCCGGGCGCATATGCGACCCGGAGCCCCGCTTCCCGCACCGCGGCCGTGACGACGAGGTCGTCGCTCAGGACCTCCCGCCATCGTTCCTCGAGGCGGAGCTTCGGGAGATGCTCCACCCGCACCGCGGAGGAGCCGCCCCAGGTGTAGTTCCGCCGGGGGTCGAAGAGGACGTTCGCGCTGACCGCGTTCCACTCGGACCGCACGAGGGACCAGAACGTTGGCCGCGGTGGTACGTACCAGCGGAACCCGGTGGACGCGCCCACGGTCACGTCGGCGAGGGGCTGCACGAGCTGTCGCAACCAATCGGGGGAGGGGTAGATGTCCGCGTCCGCGAAGACGATGGCCTCGTCCTGCGGCCGCAGATCGTACAGGGCGGTTCGGAGGGCGTTCACCTTCCCGCCCATGCCACCGGGATCCGAGACGAGGAACTCCACCGGAATCCGCGGATGGTCCGCGGCGAGCGCCCTCACCTTCCCGACCGCGGGATCGTCCTCGTGGTCCGAGATGACGACGAGTCGGTACTTCGGGTAGGCCTGGGTGAGGATCGCCTGCAGGTTCTCGTCGAATCCCTCGTCGAGTCCCCGGACCGGCAGGAGGACCGCCGCCTGCGGGAGGTACGCGCCGAAGGCCATCCGGAGGCCCTTCCGCACATGGTCACGCAGGGCGACCCCCTGGGCGAGGCTCAGTAGGTTCGCGAGGACCGCGAGGGTCCCGAGGGCCGTGAGGAAGAGCCAGAGGAAGTCCACGCGCTCCGGCGAACTGCCGAGGCCATGTTAAACCTTGGTCCTCACGGGCTCACGAGGACGTCGTCCCCGACGACTTTCACCGAGAAGGTCCGCAGGCGGGCCGCGGGATTCGCCACGTTCTTCCCCGTCCGCACGTCGTACTCCCAACCGTGGAGGGGGCACGTGACCACGGCGCCATCGAGCGCGCCCTCCCCGACCGGGCCGCCGCGGTGAAGGCAGACGTTGGACACCGCGTAGAACGTCCCGGCGACGTTGAACAGGGCCACGGGGTGGCCCTGGAGCACGACGACCTTGGAGGACCCGGGCGGGACCTCGGAGAGCTTGGCGACGGGGACGAAGGCATCCATGGGAGCGTTCCGAACCCCTGCGGGGCAATGAAGTTTTGCGGTAGGTTTATCGCGGTCTGCCCGCATGGACGCGGCGGTCGGTCCGATGACGCGCGAGGAGAAGGCGAAGTTCGTGGCCCAGGGGAAGGAGTTCGTGCTCTCGATGACCCGCCTCGAAGCGTCCGTGGCCACGCTCGGGCAGCGCCTCACGACCGCGGAGACGAAGGAGGCCTTCAACGAGATCTTCGAGTGGCTCGGGACCACGACGGACATCCCGCCGAACTCCTACGCGCGGGAGTGGGCGCGGGAGCTGCTGGCCCACATCGGCGCGCTGGCCCAGTACGACACCTACGAGGGCTCGACGGATTCCTACATCGCGTGACCTTTCCAGTATAATCCGAAACCTTATTCTCAAGCATCGGCCTTCCGCGCCGTACCCGAGGTGACGCTCCGTGGTTTTCAAGAACGAGAGGACATGGCAGAACGCGGTGGAGGCAGGCAAGACGGAGGAGTTCCACCAGGTCTACGAGGCCGCGGTGGAGCAGGTCCAGAAGGAGTTCGGCGCGAAGCATCCCATCGTCATCGGCGGCGAGGACGTATGGACGCGGTCCACGTTCAAGGACGTCAGCCCCTTCGACACGAAGCTCGTCCTCGGCACCTTCCAGAAGGGCACCCGGGCCCACGCGAAGAAGGCGGTCGAGGCCGCTCGGAAGGCGCATCCCGCGTGGTCCCGCATGGGCTACGGCGAGCGCGTGAAGTTCTTCGAGCGCGCCGCGGACCTGATCTCCCAGAGGAAGTTCACCTACGCCGCGCTGATGAGCTTCGAGAACGGGAAGAACCGCTACGAGGCCATGGCCGACGTGGACGAGACGGCGGACCTGATCCGCTGGTACGTCCACGAGATGCTGGAGAACAAGGGGTACCAGCACGAGATGGGGCAGTACGTGCCCGGGGAGAAGACGAAGGCGGTCCTCAAGCCCTACGGGGTCTGGGCCGTGGTCGCGCCCTTCAACTTCCCCTTCGCGATCGCGGGCGGGATGTCCTCGGGCGCGATGATCACGGGGAACACGGCGGTCTTCAAGCCCGCCTCCGACACGCCGTACATGGGCCTCAAGCTCGCGGAGCTGTTCCGGGAGGTCGGCCTCCCGCCGGGGGTCTTCAACTACGTCACCGGTCCGGGGTCCACGGTGGGCCAGGAGCTCATCGAGAACAAGGGCGTGGACGGGTTCGTCTTCACGGGCTCCCGCGAGGTCGGCCTTCGCGCCTTCCGGTCCTTCAGCGAGACCTTCCCGAAACCCATCATCACGGAACTGGGCGGGAAGAACCCGACGATCGTGACGGCGAGCGCGGACCTGGACAAGGCCGCCGCCGGCACGATGCGCGCGGCCTTCGGCTACGGAGGACAGAAGTGCTCCGCCTGCTCGCGCGTGCTCGTGGACAAGCGCGTGAAGAAGGTCTTCCTCGAGAAGCTGCTCGCGGAGACGCAGAAGGTCAAGATCGGAGACCCGACGAAGCGGGACGTGTACCTCGGGCCGGTCATCAACGAGGCCGCGGTGGCCACGTACGCCAAGGCGGTCAAGGCGGTGCGCCGCTCGAAGGGCAAGATCCTCATCGGCGGGCAGGTCCTCAAGGGGGACGGCCACTTCGTCGAGCCGACGGTCGTGGACGGGCTGTCCCGGAACCACCGCATCAACAAGGAGGAACTCTTCGTGCCCCTCCTCTCCGTGATCGAGGTGGACGGCCTGGAGGATGGCCTGAAGGTCGCCAACGATGTAGACTACGGCCTGACCGCAGGCATCTTCTCGGGAGACCACGAGGACCTCGAACGCTTCTTCCGCGAGATGCAGGCGGGCGTGATGTACGCGAACCGCGCGGCCGGCTCGACGACCGGCGCGGTCGTGGGCGTGCAGCCCTTCGGCGGGTGGAAGCTGTCCGGGATCTCGGGCACGGCCGCGGGCGGGCACTACTACCTGCCGCAGTTCATGCACGAGCAGAGCCAGTCCGAGTACGGGGGCTGAGACAGCAGCCGCCTCTTCCGTTCAGGCGTGCCGGGCGGTCGGCGCGGGTCCGGACGCAGCGCAGCCAGAGCGCGCCGCCCGGGGAGACCCCCGAGGTCCCCGCGGAGCCCGCACTCGCACAGGCGTGAGACCTCCGACATTCTACGGCCGCAGACGGCTCAGCCGCTCGAGGAGGCGGGAGAACCTCGTCGGCCGCGTCCCGGGCACGAGCCGCGTGGGCAACGGGGTGAGGGCGGGCCACGGCGCCACGGTCGCCCGCCACCGCACGAGGACGTACGCGCACGGGATCAGGGTCGCGATCCCCAGGAAGAGGCCCAGGTTGAGCAGGTTGCCCGTCGTCGTGGTCAGGAGGCCCGCCAGGGGCAGGGCGATCACGAGGCCGAGGGTGTACGCGAAGGCCCCCATGGAGAGCACGGGGGCCCGCTGCCCCGGCTCGAGGCGGCGGGTCATGAACGCCGTGACCATGGGCGACTGCAGGCTCCAGGACACGTAGATGGGCACCTGGAGAAGGACCGCGGCGGGGGTCCGGCCCAGGAACCACAGGCCGAGGAAGGGCCCCGTGCCGAGGGCCACGAGCAGGGCGAGGGTGCCGAACTCCCCCAGGTACGCGGAGATCCTTCCTGCGAAGGCGGACACGATCGCGGCGACGAACAGGAACCCGGATATCCACGTCGCGATCTCCAGGTCCGAGAGGCCGAGGAACTGCAGGTAGATCGGCCGGAAGATCGCCATCGCGTACAGGCTGACGCCGAGGAAGACCTCGATCCCGATGAGGAGGGCGATCCCCTCGCGTCGCCGCACGATCCGCAGGCCCTGGCGGAGCTGTTGCGCCCACGTAGGCTCCGTCGCCCGCTCGACCTTCGGTTCGACGAAGGAGGCGGCTACTGTGACCGCGCCCAGGTTGATTGCCGCGCCGATG
>JBBSVS010000441.1:3668-6124 GCA_038046665.1 Thermoplasmatota archaeon | reverse complement strand
CGGGGTGATGAGGATCATGCCGGTCTCGGTCTGCCACCAGGTGTCCACGATCAGGCAGCGTCCGCCGCCGATGGCCTTGTAGTACCAGCGCCAGGCCTCCGGGTTGATCGGCTCGCCGACGGTGCCGAGAAGGCGCAGGGAGGAGAGGTCGTGCATCTTCGGCCACTCGTCGCCCCAGCGCATGCACGCGCGGATCGCGGTCGGGGCCGTGTACAGGATCGTGACGCCGTACTCCTCGACGAGGGACCACCAGCGGTCCTGCTTCGGCGCGTCGGGTGCGCCCTCGTACATGAAGGACGTGGCGCCGTTGGCCAGGGGCCCGTACACGATGTACGAATGCCCGGTGACCCAGCCGATATCCGCGGTGCACCAGTAGAAGTCATCCTCCTTTAGGTCGAAGATGAGCCGTTGGGTCGAGGTGATTCCTACGAGGTAGCCGCCCGTCGAATGGACGACCCCCTTGGGCTTGCCCGTTGTGCCGGAGGTGTACAGGATATACAGAGGATCGGTGGCGTCCATGGGCTCGGGCGGGCACCAGGCGTCCGCCTGCGCCATCGCCTCGTGCCACCACACGTCCCGGCCCGGCTGCATCTGGACCTTGTCGTTCGCCCGGTTGAAGACGACGACGTGCTTGACGAAGGGCAGGTCCTCGATCGCCACGTCCACGGACTTCTTCAGGGGGACCAGGCTCCCGCGGCGATAGCCTGCGTCCGCCGTGACGATGACCGCAGACTGGGCGTCCTCCGCCCGGTCGTGGACCGCCTTCGAGCTGAACCCGCCGAAGATCACGCTGTGGATCGCACCGATGCGCGCGCACGCGAGCATGGCGATGGGCAGCTCAGGGATCATGGGCATGTAGATCGTGACCCGGTCGCCCTTCCTCACGCCCAGGGACTTGAGCACGTTGGCGAACTTGTTCACTTCCCGCCACAGCTGGTAGTACGTGAAGACCTTCGTGTCCCCGGGCTCGCCCTCCCAGACGATGGCGGCCTTGTTGCGCCGGCCGTCGTGGAGATGGCGGTCGAGGCAGTTCTCGGAGACGTTGATCTTGCCGCCGACGAACCACTTGGCGAAGGGCAGGTCCCACTCGAGGACCTTGGTCCACTTCTTAATCCAGTGCAGTTCCCCCGCCTGCTTCGCCCAGAAGGCCTCCGGGTCCTTCTCCGCCTCCTTGTAGATGGACTCGTCCCTCACGAGCGCCTGCTTCCGGAAGTGCTCCGGCGGCGGGTACTGTTCCTTCTCCTTGAGCAGGCTGTCGATGGTGGCGCTGGACACGACCATGGTCGCTACCCCGAATACGGACACCTTCGAGGGCTCTCGCCCTCTTATAAGCGCTTGTCAAGCAAAGCAATTAGACCATATATAATCAAGGACCGCACCGTCTCTGTCCTCCGTCCCCCGGGCCGACGTTACCGTCCATACCCGTATGTTCCATAGGTCTTTGACGGCGCCGACGTGAAACAGCCACCATGCCTCCGAAGTTGCCCCGGGGAGCGTACCTTCTCATCGGCTTCCTCATGAATCTCATGCTGGGGACCGTCTACTCGTGGAGCGTGTTCAAGGGCGTCCTGACCGCGGCGCCGTACAACGCCTCGGACTTCATGGCCAACGTGCCCTTCGCCGTCGCCCTCGCGATGTTCGCGGTCGGGATGGTCTTCGCCGGGCGGCTCGTGGACAAGCACGGGCCGGCCAAGGTCGCGATCCTCGGCGGGCTCCTCGTCGGCGCGGGCTACATGCTCTCGTCCCTCATGGACAAGACGCCGTGGCCCCTCGTCACCCTCACAATCACCTACGGGATCATCGGCGGCCTCGGGCTCGGGTTCGCGTACAACCCGCCCATCCCCACCGCGGTGCGGTGGTTCCCGGTCCGGAAAGGCCTGGCCTCCGGGGTCGTCGTGATGGGCTTCGGCCTCTCGCCCTTGGCCACGGCGCCCATCGCCACCGCACTCATCGGATGGTACGGGCTGCCGAACACGACCCTGATCCTGGGTGCCGTCTTCCTCGTCGTCCTCGTGGGCCTCGGAGCCCTCCTGGCCTTCCCGCCCGCGGACTGGCAGCCGCCGGCGGAGATCATCACGAAGGCCTCGAAGCGCACCTGGAAGCCCTTCGGGGAGGTGGAGACGCGGGAGATGATCCGCACTCCCACGTTCTGGGGCGCCTGGATCATCTACGCCCTCGGCACGGCCGGGGGCTTCATGATCATCGGCAACGCGAAACAGATCGCCCAGATCGAGGGCCATGTGGCCGACGCGGTCCTCCTCACCGATTTCGAGATGCCGGGTCTGAACGGCATCGAGCTGGCCGACGCCTTCCGGCGCGCCCATCCGCGCGGACTCGTGATCCTCGTGAGCGCCTACGCCTTGGATGGTCCGGTCGCGGCGCGGCCGTGGCTCCGCTTCGTGTCGAAACCGGTCGACTACCCGACGCTGCATCAGCTCATGCATACGCCGTAGTCG
>JBBSVS010000441.1:0-3658 GCA_038046665.1 Thermoplasmatota archaeon | reverse complement strand
CATCGGCAACGCGAAACAGATCGCCCAGATCGAGGGCCACGTGGCCGACGCGGTCTTCCTCACCGCCGCGGTCCAGATCCTCGCGGTCTTCAACAGCGGCGGCCGTCCCCTCTTCGGCCGGATCGCGGACGTCTTCACCCCGAAGCGGGCCCTCCTCCTCATGTACGTGGTCCTCATGGGTGCGATGGGGCTCCTAGCCGTCTCCACGTCCTGGATCCCCGTCTACCTGGGGATCGGCCTGGCGGGGATGGTCTTCGGCGGTTTCCTCGCGGTCATGCCCGCCCTGTCGACGCTCTTCTTCGGCGCGAAGAACTCCGGGGCGAACTACGGCATGCTCTTCACCGGCTACGGGCTCGGGGCCATCGTGGCCCTCTTCGCGGGCAGCCTCATCAAGGATGCCTACGGGAGCTACGTGCCCGCCTTCTACATCGGGATCCTCCTCAGCCTGGCTGGCCTGGTGCTGACCCTGCTCGTGCGACCCCCGCGGCCGATCGCGGCCCGCGTCGTACCGGAGCGTGCGCCCGCCCGCGCGTAGCGCGCGGAGGGGCTGCTCCCACTTGCAGAGCCGCGTTTCCCGGTAGGGCCTGAGGGGCTGGCCTCTGCAGGCCATCTCGAGGCCCATCAGGACACCCGCCTCGCAAGTCCTTCCGAGGAAAGACCGCCATCGGATGCGGTTGAACCCCAGGAGGGCCGAGTCGTACGGTATGTAGTACCAGGACAGGGACTTCAAATAGCCCTATGGCGGGTTGCGTCCTCGAATCCCGGAAGCGAGGGAGGCCACGCGGCATGCCATCGAAGGATTCGCGGGAAGCGCCAGCGACGGAGGCGAAGCCGGGCCTGAGTCGAAGGGACTTCTTGGCGAAAGGCGCCGTGACCGTCGTCGCGGCCGCCGGTTCGTCCCTCCTGCTCTTGCGGCCCGCGTCGGCCCAGCAAGGAGCCCACGCGAAGTACTACGACAGCTTTCCGCACCGCGACCAGATGGAGCACCGGTGGGCCATGGTCGTCGACCTCCGCCGGTGCGTCGGCTGCCGCGCGTGCACGGTCGCGTGCAAGTCCGAGAACAGCGTGCCCGAGGGCGTCTTCCGCACCTGGGTCCGCTACCAGGAGGTCGGCGAGTATCCGAACACGAGGCCGCGGTACCTCCCGCTGTTCTGCAACCACTGCGACAACCCGCCTTGCGTCCCAGTCTGCCCCGTCAACGCGACCTACAAGCGGGACGACGGGCTCGTCCTGATCGACTACGAGAAATGCATTGGGTGCGGGTACTGCATCGAGGCTTGCCCCTACGGCGCGCGCTACCTGAACCCCGTGCAGAAGACGGCGGACAAGTGCACCCTCTGCGTGCACCGCCTTGAGGCGGGGCAGGTGCCCGCTTGCGTCGCGACGTGCATCGGCGGCGCGCTCACCGTGGGAGACCTCAACGACCCGACGAGCGAGGTCTCTCAGCTCGTCTCGCGGTACCCCATGCAGACTCTCAAGCCGGAGCAGGGCACGGAGCCCATGTTCTTCTACATCGGCCTCGACAGCCGCTTGACCCAGGAGGCGGTCCCGTGACGACGTTGGAATGGGGCCTGCCCGTCGTTGCGAAGTACCTCTTCGGCGGACTGTCCCTCGGCGCGTTTGCGACGTACTACCTTTGGCAGGGCTTGGGGGTGAAGAGCTTCCGGCCCCTCGCGAAGCTCGCCTGGATCTCCGCCGCGGTCTTCGGCCTCGCGATCCCGATCCCGATCTTCAGCCATCTCGGCCAGCCCGGCCGCTGGTATACCCTGCTGTACGACTTCCACTGGACCTCGCCGATGTCGTGGGCCGGGCCCATCCTCATCGCATACCTGGTCCTCGTGCTCCTGAACGGCCGCTTCTTCTTCTATCCCGACGTTGTGCTCGCGTATCGGACCGCAACCGGAATGCGAAAGCGCGCCCTGCGCCTCCTGCTCATCACGAAGCCCACTGAGGGTCCGATTCCCCGCGGCTCCCAGTTCGGCCTCAAGGTCACGGGCGCCCTCGCCTTTGTCTTCGTCCTTTCCTTTGGCTACACGGGCCTAGAGTTGGGGATCCTGCAATCGCGGCCGCTTTGGGCGAATCCGGTGAACCCCGTGATGTTCCTCCTCACCGGGATCTTCTCGGGCATGGCCTTCGTGCTCCTACTATGGATGGCCCTCGGCGGGCGTTCCGAGGTGCCGGCCGAGAAAGGGGAGAAGACGATCCTCTCGAGCTTCATGCTCCCCGCGCTGCTCGCGCTGTTCCTCGGGCTCAACGCGGTCTTCTATCTGAGCCTCGCCTACTCAAGTCCCGAAACGCAGCAGGCCGTCGCGGTCCTGTCGACTGGCGACCTGGGCCTCCTTTTCCTAGTCATCGGCCTCGGCCTCGGGGCCCTCGCGCCCGCGCTCATCCTCACCGCGAACGCAGTCCTCGCGAAGCCGCGGAGGTCCCTCGCCGCCGTGGCCAGTGTCCTCGTGCTCGTGGGCGCCTTCGCCCAGAAGTACGGATTCGTCGTCGGAGGACAGGCCCTCGCCGAGACGGGCGGGCAGGTCCCGGTGGATCTCTGGCCCACGACGGGCGAGGTCATCGAGTTCCTCGCGATCCTGGCCTTCGTGTACTTCCTGTTCCAGCTCGCCCTGTGGATCTCGCCCTGGCGAGTGGAGCCCAAGCCACGCCCGGAGGCGGCTCCCGCGGAGGTGGCCTCATGAAGGTGGACCGCAGGGGCTTCCTGAAGAGCGCGACGTCCGTGGGCGCCCTCGCAGCCTTCGGACTCGGCTACGGCCCCGTCCTCCAGAAGATGTTCTCAGGGACCGCGGGCACCCCGACGTCGCCGGACGTCGTCGTCGGGCCCGAGGGGTACCTGTACAGCTCGTGCCTCCAGTGCAACACGGGCTGCGGGATCAAAGTCAAGGTCGTGAACGGCGAGGCGATCAAGATCGAGGGGAACCCGTACAGCCCGTTCAATGGGTTCCCCCACCTGGCATATGCCACGACCGTCGCGGATGCGGCGAAGGAGTTCGGCGCCCTGTGCCCGAAGGGCCAGGCGGGGCTTCAGACCGCATACGACCCGTACCGGCTCCGCAAGGTCCTCAAGCGGGCAGGCCCGCGGGGCTCGAACAAGTGGGTCACGATTTCATTCGATCAGGCGATTCGAGAGATTGCCGACGGCGGCACCCTCTTCGCGAATGTCCCGGGCGAGGAAAGCCGCGTGGTCCCCGGCCTCGATGAGCTGCGGGCCCTTCGAGATCCCGCGGTCCTGACGGCCATGGCCGCGGACGTGAAGCTCGTCCAGAAGGGCACAATGACCCTGGACGAGTTCAAGACGAAGTACGCGGCGGACCTGGACAAGCTCATCGATTCGGACCACCCGGACCTCGGCCCGAAGAACAACCAGATCGCCTTCGTCTGGGGGCGGCTCAAGGCCGGGCGGCGGGAGTTCATCGACTTCTTCATCAAGGACGGCCTGGGCTCGACGAACTACCACGGCCACACGACCGTGTGCCAGGGCTCCCTGTACTTCGCCTGCAAGGCGATGAGCGACCAGCTCGTCGACGGGAAGTGGCAGAGGGGTCAGAAGTTCTACTGGCAGGCGGACCTTGGCGGTGCGGAGTTCGTCATCTTCGTCGGGGCGAACCCGACGGAGGGGAACTACGGGCCCACGAACCGCAGCCTGCGGATC
>JBBSVS010000440.1:0-3743 GCA_038046665.1 Thermoplasmatota archaeon | reverse complement strand
AGGCGGAACCCTTCCTCCCAGTCGATGCGCCCGTCGATGCCCGCCCGTGTGATTTCGGCGACCTCTTCCTCTCGACCGACCAAGGCCGCGAGCTCGGGCAGGAACTCGTTGAAAATGAGCGTGTTCTCGAGATCGAAGACGACGAGCTTCAGGCTCTTTGCCCTTCGTGACCCAGAGGGTGGGTTGTATAAATGACCTTCTGAGGCGGGGCCGCGACTGCCCCTCGTTCCACTTAAGGGCGGAATATTTTATGGCGGGAGGTCAGAAGACCTCCATGTCCCCGTGGACCTCGAGGCCCTGGTCCGTGAGGTTGTAGGGCTTGATGGACCGCGGGTGGCGCACCCGGCGCATCTTGATCACCTGGATGACGAGCTGCACGTCGCCATTCTCCCGCTCGTTGAATCGAAGGCTGATCACGCCGTCGGACACGTATTCCACGAGGCCGTCCCGCGAGGAGCGGGGGTTGTCGTCCTTGACCTCGGCGGTGAAGACGCACGTGGCCCCCGTGGACTTGAGCTGCTGGCACAGTCCGAAGAGTCGCGTGCGTCGCTCCGTGTCGTCGGCGAACATCATGTTGAGCAGGCTGACCGAATCGATGACCACGCGCGTGGCGCCGGACTTGCGGATGAACTCCGGCAGTTCCGACTTGATGCGCGTGACGGTGGCCTTCGCGTCCGCGGGCTCGAGCTTGACCACGATGAGCTTCTTCTCCTTCAGGTAGGGCTTCAGGTCCCAGCCGAAGGGCGCGGCATTCGCGACGACCGAGTCCACGTCCTCCTCAAGGGAGATGAAGATGCCCTTCTCGCCGTTGATGAGTCCCTGCATGAGGAACTGCATCCCGAACGTCGTCTTGCCGGTCCCGAAGGAGCCCATGACCGTAATGATGTGCCCGCGCGGCACGCCGCCCCCGAGCATGTCGTCCAGGCCGTCGATGCCCGTCAGCACGAGGTCACCATGGGTCTCCGTCGCCGCAGGTTCCGGGGCCGCTTCCGTTTCGCTCATCCGTTCACCTCACGAGATTCGTTCCATGTAAAGGACCACGAGACCTTGGTTCGCGGAGATCATCGTCGGGAAGCGCGCGATCTTGTCCCGCGGCAGGTGGGGCAGGACCCCCGTGAACTTCTCCAGGTACATGTACCGCTGCCGGGTGCTCGAGCGCTGGGAGGTCTTCCACTCGAACTTGAGACACCCATCTACGGAGTCCATGATCATCTGCTCATGGCGGGGCTCCAGAATCCCGTTCGTCAGGAGGAGGTATACGAGGCCGTTCCATTTCTTCGCGGCCCGCTGCAGCCCCTTGACCGTCGTGATTACGTCCTTCATCTCGACCGCTTCGGACACGGCCAGGTCCGTGATCGAGTCGATGACGACCATGCTGTCCTCGGCCTCCTCCTCGAGGAACGTCACAAGCTCCTCCAGGATGTTCCTGGAGGGCAGGTCGAAGAGGTCCTGGTGGGTCCAGGACTGGGGCACGACGCTGTGGCGATAGTAGATCGAGGACAAGTCCTTGAAGATCGTCCGGTCGCGGAAGGCGTAGAAGTACTCTGAATTGAAGGACGTCGCGAGTTCCTGCAGGATCGTCTCGCGCGAACGGGAGAAGGTCACGTAGGCGATCTTGGAGGGCAGATCGGACTCGCCGCAATGGTCGCCCAGGTAGTAGTGCCAGGCGTCCGGGCGCTCGTTGACGATGGCGATCTTGGACGCGGCCGTGTACGCGAACTCCTGCATTCCCGCGCCGATGTCGCCGCGAAGGAGGACCGTGGAGCCGCTGGGGAAGCCCCCGTTCACGATGCTGTCGAGATCCGCGATGCCCGTGGGCACCTTTCGGATCACGATTCGTTCGTCGCCCGCCTCTTCTCCAGGAAGAGGGCCCACGCTGCCGAAGGCGCTATCGCCCGTTAGAGCCATCCCAGTCGTGGCGCGAACGGCCATGACGCGATAAAGGCTTTTTGTAAAGACGCTGGGCGCGAGGGCGGGGGTCGATGGGGTTCGCCGCTCACGGTCCCGGATTATATCCACATTATTGAATAGTAATTGTCCCCTCGCGCGTGCGCGCGATGGCGGACCGCCGGGAGCCCACCGCGACGGGGCCCCGCGGCAAACCTTTAACCGCGCGCGGACCTAGGCGTCTCGGACGCACGATGGAGCCCTCCACCGGTTTGACAACGCTCGAGCGCTTCGCCCGCGCGGTGGACCGTCCCGATCCGGAGATCGACCTCGCAGAGGCGGCCCTTCTGATCGCGGCGGATGCGTACCCGGGCCTAGATGTCGAGCGCTACCTGCACCTCCTCGACGAGATCGCGGAACCCGTGAAGGCCCGCTCCCCGAAGGGCGTCCCCCTCCAGGGCCTCGTGGAGGCCCTCAACGGTCACCTCTTCGGAGAGATCGGATTCTTCGGCAACACAGAACACTACTACGACCCGCGGAACTCCTACCTGAACGAGGTCCTCGACCGCAGACGCGGAATCCCCATCACCCTGAGCGTCGTCTACATGGAGGTCGCCCGCCGCGCCGGACTGGACATCGTGGGCATCGGCTTGCCGGGCCACTTCATCGTCGAGGCCCGCCAGGCGGAGGACTCCGTGCTCCTCGATCCCTTCCAGGGCGGGGAGGTCCTCACCCTCGACGACTGCGAGCGGCTCGTGTCCGACGTGTACGGCGGGACCGTGCCCTTCACGGAAGAGGACCTGGTCCCCGTGACGAAGCGGCAGATCCTGGGGCGGATCCTGAACAACCTCAAGATGGTCTACCTCACCGGAGGGGACTCGGATCGCGCCTGGCCCGTGGTCGAGAAGATGGTCCACCTGGATCCCGACTCACCGTTGGATCGGAGGGACCGCGGGCTCCTGGCCCACCGCCGCAACCTGTTCCCCCTGGCCCGGGACGATCTGCGGTTCTACCTGGACCGCCGACCGGACGCCCCGGACCGGGCGTTGATTCAGGCCTCGCTCTCTGCGGTCGAGGCGATTCTCTCGATGATGGGGTGACGTTCCCTCATTATCACCGAGCGATAGCGGGGACGCCAGGTTGATACCCGGACGCGCGCGTCCACGGGGGACCGGGGGACCATGGCCAAAGTCCGCAACCCGCTGGCAGGTTTCGCCCTCACGATCCTCTGGGCCTTGGGCCTGTCCGCCCTCGTGACCTTCGCGAGCACCTTCATCCCCTTCCTGGAGTTCCGCCTCTTCTTCCTGGGCTTCGCCCTCTTCGGGGCCGGGGCCCTCGCCGGGCGGCAGTCCTACCTGGCCTCCCTGGGCTTCGTGGGCGGCTACCTCGGCGGCTTCGTCGGCCTGTACGTCGTCCAGATGTTCTTCTGGTGGAACCCCTGGCTCTTCCCCATGACCGCGGCCCTGGCCGCCGCGTGCGGCCTCGGCGGCGCGATGACGGGAAAGCTCGGCCTGCGCCGGCTCGAGCGGGCGGCCCAAGCGGCCTCCAAGACCCGTCACTGCCCGCGGTGCGGCTCCCGCGTGGGCCCGACGGCCCGCAAGTGCTGGGACTGCAAGGCCTACCTTTCCCTCTAAGCGCGGGGTTTATGGCCCGGGGCCGTTTCGGGCTCCTCGATGGTGCACATCGAGCGACGCGTGACGATCTCCGCGGACCCCGAGCGCGTTTGGACGTACGCCGCAGACCTGGACCATGAGCCCGAGTTCTGGAAGGGAACGAAGGCCGTCCGAACGATCTCCCGGGACGGGAACGTCGTCGAGAGGGAGACCACGCTGGCCTTCCGCGGGCGGAGGCAGCGG
>JBBSVS010000439.1:0-1433 GCA_038046665.1 Thermoplasmatota archaeon | reverse complement strand
TGAACTGCTGGAACTGTACGAGGCGGCCGTACCTTTCGGCCGGGCCGATCCCGACAGCGACCCTTGCGGCTACCGGACCGTGATGGCCTTCCAGCTCGCCGAGAGGCACTACAAGGTCCCCGGCCTCGCCCGTCGCCTCGCCGTCACGCAGTCCATGGGAGAACTCGACCGTGTCTTCCTCCATGCGCTGGCTCGTGACCAGGCTCTGTCCCGGGCGGCGGCGGTCGAGCTGGGCCTGGACGAGGGCCTCGTCCACTTTGGTGCCCGCCTTCAGCCCCTCGATCGAGCAGCCCACGAAGGGTCCATGGCTCGTGCCGAAGATCGCGGTGCGGTAGCGCGTCCCGATCGTGTTCATGGGACCACCGCCACGTCGGCCCCGAGGGCCTTGAAGTCGTCGAGGAAGGAAGGATAGGAGACGCGGAAGCAGGTCGGGTCCGTGATGTCCACCGCATCGTCGGCCACGAGGCCCGCCACGGCCGCGGCCATGAGGATCCGGTGGTCGCCCTGGGAGTCCACGAAGCCCCCGTGGAGGCGGGAGGGGCCACGGACGACGCAGCCGTCCTTCGTGCCGCGCACTTCGGCGCCCATGGCCTTCAAGAACGCGACCGTCGTTTCGATCCGGTCGCTCTCCTTGAGCCGCAGATGGGCCCCGTTTTCGAAGCGGGATTCGCCGCGGGCCTGGGTCGCGAGGACCGCGAGCACGGGGAACAGGTCCGGGGTGTCGTTGAGGTCCACCGTGCGCCCCATAAGGTCAGCGCCCCGCACGCGCACGCGGTCGCGCCGCGCGACCACGGAGG
Organism: Thermoplasmatota archaeon; assembly: GCA_038046665.1. GTDB lineage: Archaea > Thermoplasmatota > Thermoplasmata > RBG-16-68-12 > RBG-16-68-12 > RBG-16-68-12. The sequence goes on along the minus strand of JBBSVS010000439.1, from coordinate 636 downwards.
CCCCGAAGTTCCCGAGGATCTCGAGGATGCGGCGGTCGCCCTGGGGGAGGGACGCGTCCAGACCTTCCACGGTCACGTCGCCTCCGGAGATCGCCGCAGCGACGAGCGGGAAGGCGGCGGAGGAGAAATCCCCTGGCACCTCAAAGTCCGTCGGGTGATAGCGCTGCTCGCCCGGGATGCGCAGCTCGTTCCCATCCGCGCGGGCCTCGACGCCGAACGCGCGGAGCATCGTGAGCGTGACCTCGACGTAAGGTTCCGACCGGATGGGCGGGAGGACCTCGACCGTCGTGGCCTGGGGCACCAGGGGACAGGCCACGAGGAGGCTCGACAGGAACTGGGAGCTCACGCTGCCGGGGATCGACGCCTTGCCGCCCTTCAGTGGGCCGCGGATCTCTACGGGCGGCCGGCCGTCCCCGCCGAGGGACCGCGCGCGGGCCCCCAGGTCGTTGAGCGCGTCGAGGCGCGGGCCCATGGGCCGCTTCCGCAGGCTCGCGTCTCCCGTGAGGACCGTGGGAGAGCTCAGGAGCGCGGCGACGCCCGTCAGGAGGCGAAGCGTCGTCCCGGAGTTGCGGGCGTCGATGTCCGCGGGGGGAGCACGCAATCCTTCCGAGGAGACTCGGAGACCGTCTTCGTCGC
>JBBSVS010000438.1:0-8629 GCA_038046665.1 Thermoplasmatota archaeon | reverse complement strand
CCCGCTCCGCGATGTACTCTTGGCCGTTGAGGGCGTCCAGCACGGCCTCCACGGATTCGAAGGGGACCGCCATGGCTGCCCCTACCCTGCCTTGCGCTCGATGCTGCGCCCATGTCGGGTCGCCGTGATCTCCGCCAAGATCGCGAGGGCGATCTCCGAGGGCGCGTGGCCGCCCAGGTCGAGTCCGATCGGGGTGTGGATGGATTTCAGGAACTCGTCGGACACGCCCATGGAGAGCAAGGCCTCGAAGTTCTGCTTCGTGCGGGTGCGGCTCGAAAGCATGCCGATGTAGCCCACGGGGACCTTGGAGAGGGCCTGGAGGACGGGGACGTCCCGCTCGCCTCGCGTGAGGACGACGACCGCATCGCGCGCGCTGAAGGGGTACTGGGAGAGGTCGTACCCTTTCACCTCGATCAGTTCGTTGGGCTTCTCCGTGAGCATGGGCAAGTGGTCGACGACCACGACCTCGTAGCCGAGCCGCTTGCCGAAGTGGACCAAGTGGTCCTCGATCTCGTCGCGTCCGCCCTGGCCGATGAGCACGAGGCGGTGCGGAGGCAGATAGGGCTCGACGTAGATCTCCATCGTCCCGCCGCAGTTCGTCTCCACATAGATCTCATCGGGGTTGTCGCTCGAGACCGTGCCCTCGACGGCCTGCGTCACGTCGACGAGGTGCACGCGCACGACCCGGGGCACGCCACTCTGCATGGTCTGGAGGGCGACCTGCACGATCGGCCCGTCCGGGCAGCCTCCGCCCAGGGTTCCGTAGACGATCTCTCCCTCCTTGGAGATGACCGTCTTGAACCCGGGCTTGCCGAGGGTGGAACCCTCCGTCTTCACGACGGCGGCGACGGCGAAGGGCTCGCGCTTCGCCGCGAGTTCCGAGAGCGTCCGTACGTATTGGGCTGGGTCCACCTTTCCCCCGAGGGACGACCACTGCCCCGGAACCGCTTATAGCTTTCCCCTGAGGAACGCTTATGGCCCGCAAGCGGCTTCCCGCCGCGGGGAAAGAGGCCGTGCACTTTGAAGGAGAGTACCGCATCAAGGCGCCCCAGGACCGCATCTACTCGGTGCTCGTCGAACCGCAGCGCGTTGTGAGGTACCTGCCCGATGTCGAGGTCATGACCCTGGAGACGATTGATGCGGACACGGTTCGGGGGAAGGTGAAGACGGGCATCTCCTTCCTGAAGGGGATCTTCAGCGTCGAAGCGAAGATTGTGGAGCGAGTCCCGCCCCGCCACGCGCGGATGAAGGTCCACTCCCAAGGCATGGGGAGCACGTTCGACATCGAGACGACCATGGATCTCAAGGCCGACGGCCCGGAGACGCGGGTCGGCTGGGCCGCCGACGTGGCGACCCGCGGGACCGTGGCCTCAATCGGCGCGCGACTTCTTCCAAGGATCGTCGAGAAGAAGACGAAGGATTTCCTGGAGGCCCTCCGGGCCGATCTGGAAGGCGGCGGTCATGCGTCCAAGAGACGCAAGGCCACGCGGTAATCCTCTGTAGAGTCGATGCCCAAGAGCGCGTTCGCTTCGACGAGGCCGCGTCCAACATCGTCTGCGGGGAACAGGCGACGCGCGCCACAGCCGGTTGGTATTGAAATAGACTTGGGTTGGGAACTAGGACCGCCGAAAAGTGAATAGGCTCGCATCGGGTTTTCGCTCCGTGGTTCCAGGGGGCGACGGGAGAGGCTGCGCTCCGCGAGCCCGATTCCCTTCGTCGTCGCGGTTGGGGCTCCTTCCAGCCTCGCGGTCGAGCTCGCCCAGGAGTTCGGGATGACCTTGGTCGGCTTCGCGCGGGGCAACCGTTACAACGTCTATGCGGGTCCCGGACGGTTCTCGGGCTCACCGCGCGCGACAACAGCTGCGTCTGCGCGTGGGCCTGCGCGCCTGACCCGTGTGTCCGCCTCCTCATCTCCGCGCGGCTCTGCGGAGCGAAGCTTCCATCGTATCTAAGGCCCGCTCCAGGAGATCTTCCTCGATCGTGAGGGGTGGTTGAATCCGGAGGACGTTCTCGTCCGTATCATAGAGGGGCACCACGCCGTGTTTGAGGCAGTCGTTGAAGATCTTGCGGGCGGTCTCGACGTCCCGCGTGTTCTTCGCATCGTCCTTCACGATTTCGACGCCGATCGCGAGGCCGAGGCCTCTCGTGTCGCCCACAATCCGTAGCTCCTCCCATTCCTTCACCCGTTTCAAGGTCTTCCTCCCGAGGCGCGCGGACCGCTCCGGAATGCGTTCCCGAACCATGATGTCAATGGCCACCTGCGCGGCCACGCAGGCGGCCGGGTGTCCGCCGAACGTCGTGCCTGCGACGACCTCGCCCGCGCCCATCGCGCGCTCGTCTCCAAGGACGGCGGAGATGGGCATGAGGCCGCCTCCAAGGGCTTTCCCGATGGACATCATGTCCGGCGCGACGCCGAAATGCTCGATGCTCCACATCTTCCCGCACCGCCCGAGGCCGGCCTCGACCTCGTCGGCGATGAAGAACCAGCCATGCTGTTCGGAAAGCTTCTTCAGCCCTCGCACGAAGTTCGCGGGGGGAATCCACACGCCGGCCTCGAGGGCTATGGGCTCGAAGATCACGCCCGCGATGCGCTCGGGGTGCACAACATGGCGGAGGATGCGGTCCTCGATGTACTCGAGGCACCAATCGCCGAACTCTTCCTCCGTCATCCCCCGGGGCCGTCGGTACACGTATGGGTAGGGCGCGTGGACCGCGCCGCCGGAGAAGGCCTCCAGGTGCTGCCGCCAGCGGGCGCCGAGGCTTCCGACCGCGAGGGCTCCGATGCTCAGGCCATGGTACTGGCCCGTGAAGCCGAGGATCATCGGCCGTCCGGAACCCTGGATCGCATGCTTGACCGCGGCTTCCACCGCGCCGGTCCCGGACAGCTCAAGGAAGACGCGCGTGAGATTCGAGGAGGGTCGGATGTCGAGCAGTTTCTCCGCGAGTTCGATCATAGGCACGTGCGGGTGCATGAAGTAGATGAGGAAGCCGTACTGTTCCAGGGCCTGCACGGTGGCCTTGAAGACCTCCGGGTGAACGTTCCCGAGGTTGTTCGTGGACCACTGGCTCGTGAGGTCAGTATACTCTCGGCCGTCGACGTCCACGAGGATCGATCCCTTCGCGCTCGCGAGGACGATGTTGGCGAGACGGGTCTCATCGTCCCAGAAATACTTCGGCATAAGCTGGCGGTACCGCTTCCAGTACCGCGCGGTCTGCGTGTCGCGCGTCGCCTTGGTGGCCTTCATCGAACCTCTCCTCGCGAGGGGGCGATAGCGTGCTGAGGGTTGACGCTTTCGGGCTCCGCCGAACGCCCCCGAACCGTACGCATGAGCCTATCTGTGCGTGCAATGCGTCGGAGGCGATTGATGGACGAAGGCCTTCCGCGGTCTTGGCTATGACGCGACGAGGCGGCTCTCGTATTCCCGGATGAGCGCGTTGCCTTGTCTGCGGACATCTCGATCCAGCGGCGGCACCTCGTGCTCCTCCAGAAGCCTCTTCGCGATCTCCCTCGCCTCGGGGACCATGCGGTCCGAGAGCGTGGCCTCCCAGCGGAGCTTCTTCGGATCGCGGAAGAAGAGCTCCTTCCGGAAGTTGCGCGTGGTGTGCGCGTGCCGAAGAAAGGTGTTCCCATGGCCCACGCTCCTCGTCACTTCGAGGGCAATCGTCTCCTCGCTGATCGTGAAGTCCCGCATGAACGCACGCAAGTTTTCCCACATGTACGCGTCGATCACGAGCTGCTCGTAGGAGCAGCCCTTCGCGACGTCCGTGCCGCCCATCCCTGCGGTGAGGTCCGTCCCGGACATGACGGACAAGGCGATCCCGGCCAGCTCCGAGAAGGGAGCCTCCAATCCGGGGACCGTCACGCTGGATCCCCAACCCGACGTCATGCAAGGCAGCCCGTATCTCCGGGCCATCTGAGCGGCCCCCGCGCTGATGAGCGGCGTCTCCACCGCGGTGTAATCGACGTAGCCTGTCTGCATGTTGACCGGGGTCGAGTCCGACGAGTAGACATGGGGCGACCCTGGTGCCGCGACTTGGTCGATCACGAGGCTCGCGAGGTTCTCCATGTTGATGTTTGTGAGCGTGCCGGCGAGGGTCACCGGGCTCGTCATCCCTCCGAGGGACACCGACATGGAGAGGACCGGGACGCCCGCTTTCGCGAACTCGACCTGGGCCTCGACCGCACCTTTTTCGAACGTGAGGGGCGCGATGGGACACGCGATGACCGAGAAGATCGGCCGCATCCTCAGCTCTTCCAGGCCTCCAGCGACGAGAGCCCCGAGCGCGATCTGCATGCGGGCGTCCACCGCGTCCTGAATCGTGACCTCCTCCACGTGCTTGACCGTATTCTGGAGGGTGACCCAGAGCTCATGTACGCCATGCGCCGCCTTCGGCACATCCGACGGCGTTATGGAGGTCCAGAGGTAGTCCACCTGGTCCAGCGCGTCGGCGAGCCTCGAGAACGTGGCGAGGTCCTCCCGCGTCGAAGGGTGATCCTTCCCTGTCTCCAGATCCGCAATGTGCATGGCGAGCCCGTTCGTCGCCGCGAAGGGGAAGCTCTCGGTTGGAATCTCGAAATCGTGTTTCGGGTCGCGGGCATGGTACCGAATCCGTCTCGGCGCCTTCCGGATCGCCTCATCGACCACGCCCTCGGGGATCCTGGCGATCTCCTTCCTGCGGTCCACGTCCGCCCCCGCCTCCTGGAGCATCTCGAGGACGGATGGACTGTGAATCATGACTCCGATGTCCGCGAGGCCCTTCAGGCTCTGCTCGTGGATCAGGTCCTCCTCGTCTCTCTCCAAGAACTTCGTGCGCAAGACCGCCATCGTCCTTCACCTCCCTCCGGGCCGAACCGTTCCGTGACGTGCGTTCATCGGCGGCCCGGGAAGTCCGGATTCGCCCATGAGAGTATGGTAAGTATCCTGCGGGTCCATGAAGGAAGCGGGTGCACACCGGGGTTCCGTTCAGGGGACGGCGGCCGCAGGGGCGGCCGCTTGGCCCTGGGCCGTGCGCTTCCGATAATCCGTCATCCACTTCATCCCGAAGGCGTCCTTGCCTAGCATCAGGTCGCCCGCGAGGACCGCGCGGTGAATCTCCGGCTCGAGCGGATTCGCAATCGCCGCCGTCAATCCGAGCGACATGCCGAGGAGGATAATCGTGGCGGTCTGCATCGGGCGATCCGGCAAGCCGAACCCCACATTGCCAGCACCGATCGAGACATTGACCCCCAACTCTTCCCTCACGAGTCGAACGGTCTCGAGAGTGACCCTGCCGAGTTTCGTGTTGGCCCCGATGGGCATGCAGATCGGGTCGATGATCACGTCCTCGGGGGGAATGCCATGCTCGCCGGCCCTCTGGACGATCTTGCGGGCCACCGCGAGGCGCACCTTCGGGTCGTTGCTGATTCCGCTCTCATCGTGCGTGATGCCGATGACCGCCGCGTTGTGCTTCTTGATCAGCGGCAGGAGCCGTTCCAGCATCCGGTCGTCTCCCGTCACGGAATTGACCAGCGCCTTCCCCTTGTAGATCGGTAGCGCCGCTTCCAGCGCTTCGACGACCGAGGAGTCGATGGACAACGGTACCTCGACGGTCTCCTGCAGCGCATGGATGGCTCCCTTCAGGATCCCGGGCTCGTCGGTCCCCGGGACGCCGCAGTTCACGTCGATCACCTGCGCTCCGGCTTCGACTTGAGAAAGGGCGTCGGCCTTCACCCGGGTGTAGTCATAGCGCCGGAGCTCCCCGGCCAGCTTCTTGCGGTTGGTCGGGTTGATGCGCTCGCCGATGACGACGAACGGATCGTCGGGGCTGATGACGACGGTCTTCTTTGCGGACGACAGGACGGTCTTCATGGTCCTCGCTCCTGTGGGTCGCGAAGGAGTGGAAGGGAGCCGGGCGCGGACGCAGCGCCCAGAGCTGCGGTCACCGGTGTCGGGGCGGTGTCATCGCAAGGGGTCCTCTCCGGAGCGGTCGCCGGCTGCAACCGAGCCCGTCGGGCGATCTCGCCGACCGCCGATTGCCAGTTGATGGGCATCAGGTGGAAGCCGGCGAGGCCAGGCACTTTCCGCAGGTCCTCGATGATCTCCACGCAGATCTGGATCCCCTCGTCCTCACGCCGGGCCTTCTTGTCACCCGCCTGCTCCATGCGACGGATGAGCGGTTCTGGGACCTCCATCCCGGGTACCTCGTCCCGCATGAAGCGAGCGGCCTTGACGGAACGGATCGGGGCGACTCCTGCGAGGATGGGCACCTTGCGGTCGAGCCCCAGATCGCGCACCCCTCCCATGAACTCCGCGAATCGCTCCACGTTGAAGACGATCTGCGTCTGCACAAACCGCGTCCCGGCTTGGACCTTCTTCGCAAGGCGCAGCGGGCGGAAGTCGTAGGGAGGCGCGAAGGGGTTCTCCGCGGAACCCGGGAAGAGATCGGGCGGCGGCTTGATTTCCCGCCCGCTCAGGTAGCGCCCTTCGCGGGTCATGCGGATGGCCAGTTCCACCAGCTGGGTCGAGTCGAGGTCGTAGACCGGCTTGGCCTGCGGATGGTCGCCGTGGATCACGTGGTCGCCGCTGAGGCAGAGGATGTTGCGCACGCCGAGAAGGGCCGCGCTCAACAGGTCGCTCTGGAGGGCCAGGCGATTGCGGTCGCGGCAGGTCATGTGCATGATCGGGTCGATGCCTTCCTGAGCGAGGATCGCGCACGAGGATATGGGGGAGGCGTGCACCACCCCGCTGGTGTTGTCGGGAACGTTGACGGCGTCGACGTAGTCTCGCACCAAGCGTCCGCGTCGCCGCACGTCCTCCGGGTCCGCGCCGTCGCTGCTGCTGATCTCGCAGGTGACCACCGGGCGACCGGAGAGCAACGCGCGTTCGAAGCGGCCGCGCGCCGGGGTGGAGGAATTCACCGCGGCGCCTCCTAGGGCCTTTCCTTGCTGTCCTCGAACGGAGGCGCCAGCATGTTGATGATCGCGGAGCTGCCCTTCCGCCTCCAGTCGAGGGGCGGACGGATCCGCAGGAACTCGGACCACCAGGGAAGTCGGCGCGCTCGCCGCTCCGCCTTGGTCCAAACGCACATCATCTCCGGCTTGACCTCGCAGTGACCGTTCATCCGCACTCCGCCGCACGGCCCGTTCCGGAGCTGCTTGGGGCAGTTCATCGGGCAGGTGAAGCCGGTCTCGTGGAGGACGCACTGGCCGCACATGTTGCAGCTGAAGAGTAGCACCTTGGCCGAGTTCTCGAACGGAGCGACCGCACGATTCAGCTGGAGCGTAACGCGCGGGTGCCGCCGAAGGAGGCGGCTGACCGGCTCGAGGATCGGCGGCACCGCTTCGGTCTGGATCATCTGCGTCCTCCCGTATCGATCGTTCGCGCGGCTGTTTTTGGTGCGGAGGAGTCTATGAATTATTTAACCGCTTCCTAAGAGGAATATGCATACGCCGGATGCTCATTACGGGAGCACCGGAGTCCTTCGCATGCGTCCCATCCTCACGTCCGAGGGGAGTTTTCCTCGGCAGTCGGGCTCGCCCGAAGAGGCGATACTCAGAGCAGTGGATTTCCAGCGTCGGTACGGATTGGGGCTCCTCACGGACGGCGAACAACGGGCGGACATGCTCGCGATTTACGACTCCCTTCCCGGAATCCGTTCGGTGGGCGGAATTCCCCGGATCGTCGGCCGCGTGCTCCCTCTGGACGACCCCGCCGGTTTCGCGAAGATTCGCGATCTGGACTTCCTCCGCAAGATGTTTCCCGACCTTCGATTTCGCGTGAATCTCACAGGACCGACCACGTTCGCCTTCGCGTGCGCGTCGAGCGGCGCGGGTCCTGCCTACCGGAGCGCGATCGATCCCGCGCTCCACGATGACCTAACCGAGTCCATCCGTCCGATCGCCCGCGAGGTGAATCGTCGCGGCGCAGACCTGCAGCTGGACGACCCAATTCTCTCCCAGGGAATGCGCGACTATGGGTCAGCCCTCCAGCGACTCGACGCGATTGCTTCCGAGGTTCCCAGGGAGAAGACGAGCGTGCACGTCTGCGGCGGCCTGATTCGAGGAAAGGTCCTGGACGCCCTCCTTCGTCTCGAGAACGTTTCCACGCTGAACCTGGCCTTCGCCGGACGCTTGGAACGCGAGAACGTGCCCCTTCTGGACAGGAAGGTTTGGGAAGACCGCGACATGTTCCTCGGGGCCGGCTGCATTTCCGCCCAGATTGCCCGGGTCGAAGAAATCATGAGCCCGGAGGCCGTGACGGGTCTGCTGCGGACCATCGCCGACCACGTTACCAGCGAACGGATTCGCTACGTCCTTCCCGATTGCGGCTTCCGTGCGACCCCCGCGGAATTTGTCCCGCAGATCCTGGAGAACATGCGCAGAGGATTTGATGGAGCGTTCGCCAAGGGGGCGTGAGGCCGGAACCGGAATGAAAATGGGTCCGTCCGGACTCGTTCCCTCCATAGACGCAGTTGGAATTGCCCGGAACGCTTAAGAGACCTTTACAGGGGCCGAATAGGCTTCTTCAACGGCCCGGAAGGGCTAAGCAGGCTCCGCAGGACAAGGACGGACCTCCCTGCAGAGGACGGGCTCAGCTAGTGTGGTGCGCCAGCCAGATCTACGTTTAACCGGTTCCACCGGACCTTCTCG
>JBBSVS010000437.1:0-8352 GCA_038046665.1 Thermoplasmatota archaeon | reverse complement strand
GTATCCTTCCGTGCTTCCTGGGCCTTCGGCCGGAGCTCCGTGCTCAGGCGCCTACGGCGGTGCGTGACGGGCGGAGCGTTTCTTGCACAGGATCCCGCGCTAACCCCTTTGTTCGGAAACGGACGCCCCGGCACGACGCCTACAACCGACCTTAACCGTACTGCGCAAAGCCGTATCTGACGCCGAAACGAAAAGGGGGAAGGGGCTGGACTTCGTCTACGGCAAGGAAATCTCCCTTGCCCCGGGCGTCGTCCTCCTCATGCGGGCGAACGAGGAGCATCGGTTCTTCCAGCAGGGCGACGGACCCCCTCGTCTTCCTTCGGTGACGCAGACCTGAGTCGTCAGAGGAGGAGGACCCGCAGGGCCAGGCCGCCGACCGCGAGGGCCAGAGCGATTGTGAAGGCGGAGATCCCCAGGGCCGCACGCCAGCCCAGCTCCCGGGCAAGGGCCGCGACCGTGGCCACGCAAGGCACGTAGATCGTGGCCACGATCGCGAAGACGACGAGCTGGATGGGGGTCATGAAGAACGTCAGGCTCGAGGCCCCGGCGCCGTACTGGATCGCGGCGAGGGCCACGAGGAGCTGGAGGGCGAGCTCCTTCCGCAGGACCGCGAAGAGGAGGGCGAGGCCCGCGACCGTGGGGAGACCGAGCCACAGGGAGACCACGGGCGCCAGGGGATTCGCGAGGGCCCACATCGTGCCCGTCTCGTAGAGGGCCCCGAGGACGAGGCTCCCCACGACGATGATGGGCAACGCCATGCGGAGGTAGGCCTCGAAGCGCCACCACGTCTTCCGGAACACGTCGGGCAGGGTGGGCCGTCGCAGGGGGAAGACCTCCATGACAAGGCCCGTGGACCGTCCGGGGACCACACGGTTCAGGGCGACGCCCGCGAGAACGACGACGCCGAGCTGGACCGCGAAGACCGCGAGGGCGGGCCCGAGACCGAGGAAGAAACCCACCGCGCCGAAAATCACGGCGCTCCGGGCGCTGCAAGGAACCAGGGTCACGAGGGTCGAGGCGAGTAGGCGCTCCCGCCTCGTGGCCAGGACGCGGGTGCCCATGATCGCGGGCACGTTGCAGCCCAGGCCCGCGACGATCGGGATGATCGCCCGGCCATGGAGGCCGAAGCGGTGCATCGTGCGGTCGCTCAGGAACGCGGCGGCGTTCAGGTAGCCGGAGTCCTCGAGGAACGCGAGGACGAAGTAGAACGTGAGGACGTAGGGGATGCCGACGGCCAAGGCCGCGCCAATCCCCGCATCGAGTCCCCAGATAAGGGTGCGTGCCACCACCGTATCGCCGGCGATGGCCCGCAAGACCGCGTCGATGGGGGGTGACGCGAAGGCGGACCACGCGTCCGTGAAGGCCGTGGCCAGGAAGCCGCCGACGAAGTAGACGAAGGCGAAGATGCTCAGGAGCACGGCGACGAGGATCCCGAGGCCGAGGACGGGGGAGGTCACCCAGTGCCACAGGCGGTCCGCGAGTCGCGGCTCCGCGGCGGCGACTCGGATGCACTCCCGCGCGATGTCCGCGGCGAGGGCGTGCCGCGCGCGGGCGGTGGGCTCCGCGAGGCGGCCCGCGCGGGACTCTAGCGCACTCCCTCGGACGGCCTCCGCCATGCCCGGATCCCCTTCGAGGAGGAGCAGGGCCGCGCCGCGGCGCGTGATGCCCGCTTGGACCGCCTTCTCGGGAAGGGCCGCGGCCACAGCCTCCACCTCTGCTTCAATCGCCTCCCCGTACCACGGCCGCTCCAGAGGCCCTTCCCGCGCGACGCGGGCCGCCGCGGGCACGAGGTCGTGAAGGCCCTGCCCCTTCGTGGCCACCGTCGGCACGACGGGGACGTCCAAGCGTTCCGCGAGGCGGTGGGCGTCCAGGAACAGCCCCTTCCGCTCCGCCTCGTCCAGGAGATTCGCGGCGAGGACGACGGGCAGGCCGAGGTCCAGGATGCTCAGCACGAGGTACAGGTTCCGGGCCAGGTTCGTCGTGTCGACCACGACGATGACCGCATCGGGCGCGCCCTCCACGAGGACGTCCCTCGCGATTCGTTGGTCCTCCGAGGCGGGCAGGACGGAGTAGGTCCCCGGGAGGTCCAGGACGACGACCCGTCGGCCCCGCCATTCGGACACGCCCGCGGAGACCTCCACGGTCTTCCCGGGGTAGTTTGCCGTGTCCGCCCGGGACCGCGTGAGGCGGTTGAAGACGCTGGACTTGCCCACGTTCGGGTTGCCCGCGAGGGCGATCGTGAGGTCCGCGGTCCCCTCCACGGTCCCGGAGGCGGCGTGGCAGGAGGGCGTCTCCTCACCCCGGGACCACGCGGATCGCCGCGGCGACGTCGTGGCCCAGGGCGTACTGGGAGGCGCCCACGGCGACGAGGACGGCCCCTCCCCGCGGTGCGCGCCGGACGACGCGGACCTCCACACCTTCCAGGAGGCCCAGGGAGTACAGCTCCCGGCGGGTGTCGTCCCCCGCCGCGATCCCGGTGATCCTCCCCCGGGAACCCGCGGGGAGGGTCGCGAGATCGGCCTCTCGGGAGCGGCGATCCTTCCGTGGCATGATTTCGGTTAACCGAAAGACGTGGAGGGCCTGAAAGCTCCGTACGTACTGTATGGACCCGTAGGTCCATCGTCAAGGGTTATGGCTGTCATTGTCGGAGTAGGACAGGATTGCATCTTCCCATTCCTGTGCTGCGAGGCGACCGTCAAAGTTGAACAGGTATCGGATGGGGTAGGAGGTAGCGAGAAGGATGCACCAATCATCGCGATTCGGGTGTTCACGTTCGGCAGCGCCGCCGCCAAGCTCTGCTCCCAGGCACGGAGCGCAGCTCCGATCCGCGGGCTGGCTTCTTCGACGTTCTTGAGAAGATTCTCTAAGACTTGGGTCCTATTCGCCACGTTCTTATCCTGCCCCGCCGTTCGCCCGCAGGCTTATTATCGCTCGTCGCCGGTTATCACGGTTGAACATGCACGGGCAGATCCGAATGGTTGTGGCGAAAGCATGAGCGAGTCCTGGGACGTCCGCATGCTCACCGCCTCCTACCGCCGGGAGGGCCCGCAGGAGGAGCCGGTGATCGAGATCTTCGGTCGCACGAAGGACGACCGCTCGATTGCGATCGAGTACAGGGGCTTCCTGCCCTACTTCTACTGCATCGAGCCCACCCAGGCGCTGCGGTCCTATCTCGAGCGGGACCCGGAGGTCGTTCGGATCGAGGACGTGGAGCTCGAGGTCGCCGGGATGAAGCACAAGTGCGGCAAGGTGGTCATGCACCACCCCTGGAAGACGCCGGAGTACCGGGAACGCTGCCGCAAGTACAACTGCGAGGTCCTCGCGGCGGACATCCCCTTCGCCCACCGCTTCATCTTCGATTCCGACCTGCCGTCGTGCTTTCGCGTCTTCGGGACGCCCACCCAGGGCCGCTACACGACGCAACTCATCGTGAAAGCGGAGCGCTTCGAGCCCGTCGAGCCCTTCAGCCCGAAGCTGAAGGTCCTCTCCTTCGACATCGAGAACACCATCCAGGACCCGAAGATCCTCTGCCTCGGGATGGCCTGGCGCGAAGGCGACGCCCTCATGACGGACTGCCTGAGCGGGTCCGAGCGGGACATCATCAAGGGGTTCATCGACGCGGTCTCGAAGCTCGATCCCGACGTGATCACGGGGTACAACATCGACGGCTACGACCTCCCCGTGCTCGAGGCGAGGGCCCGGATGAACGGCATGATGGGCCTGCCGCTCTCCCGAGATGGGCAGACGATCAGCAATGTCAGCGAGCGGTTCTGGAGGGCCCACGGGCGCATCATCGCCGATGCGTGGTGGTCCACGAAGCTCGAGCTGCACCCGAAGCAGGAGACCCTCGACGCGGTCGCGAAATGGCTTCTGGGCGAGGGCAAGCACGACGTCGACCGGCGCAACATGGACCAGGAGTGGGCGAAGGACAAGGACCGGGTCATGGAGTACTGCAAGAAGGACGCGGAGCTCGCCCTCCGGATCCTCGAGAAGGTCGCCCGCTTGGACAAGTCCATGGACATCGCCGTCGTCGCCAAGCTCCCCGTGGACGACGTCTTCAACGGGCGCACGTCCCAGCTGATCGATTCCATCCTGATCCGCGCGGCCGATCGCGGGCACTTCGGCGTGCCGATGACCCGCACCGGACGAGGCGAAGCGCCCATCGAGGGCGGCTACGTCCACAGCCTGGATCCCGGGCTCTACGAGTGGGTCGCGGTCCTCGACTTCACCTCGATGTACCCGTCGATCATCATCGAGAACAACATCTGCTTCACGACCCTCAGCGACAAGGGCACGGTCGTCAGTCCGACCGGTGTGCGGTTCCTGGACAAGTCCGTCCGCGTGGGCCTGCTCCCGACGATCCTCGGCAACCTGATGCGGGAGCGCAAGGACGTCAAGGCGAAGCTCAAGACGGAGACGGACGCGGAGAAGCGGGCCTACTATGACCGGCTGCAGTTCGCGATCAAGATCCTCATGAACGCCTTCTACGGCGTCCTCGCGTCCTCCTTCTACCGCTTCACGAACCCCCAGATCGGGGCGAGCATCACGTCCTTCGCGCGGGAGAACATCAAGCGGATCATCGACCAGCTCGAGTCCGAGGGCATCCGCGTGATCTACGCGGACACGGACAGCGTCTTCTTCGAGTCCCCCGCGAAGGACCTCGAGGGGACGCAGAAGATCGGGCGCCAGGTCGCGGAGCGCTTCAGCTACGGCAGCGTGAACATGGAGTTCGAGCGGGTGCTCGAGACGTTCTTCAGCCACGGGAAGAAGAAGCGGTACGCCGCGAAGGTCGCGTGGCCCGTGGCGGGCGAGCTCATCGTCCGCGGCTACGAGATCCGCCGTACGGACGCCTTCAATCTGCAGAGCGAGGCCCAGAAGCGCATCTTCGGGATGATCCTGGACAAGGACACGGAGGGCGCGGTGAAGTTCGCTCGGGACCTCGTGCAGAGCGTCAAGGCGGGGAAGATTCCCGAGGACTTCCTGCCCGACGAGGGCGACCCCCTCGAGCCGCTCGTGATCTCCCGCACCGTCCGTGAAGAGACGCGCTACGCGAACCCGGACTCCATGGCGAACGTGCAGGCGATGAACAAGCTCAAGGCCCTGGGGGACGACGTGGTCCCGGGGATGAAGGTCTCCTGGATCGTCGTGGACGCGAAGCGAACGCCCATGCAGGTCGAGCCCTACTCGTCCGGGAGGCCCTTCACCGCGTCCCCGGACTGGGACTACTACGCGCGGCGGGTGTCGCAGACCCTCGCCTACGTGACGGAGATTTACGGCTGGGACGAGAAGGCCCTGTACCTGGGCACGCAGCAGGCCACCCTGTTCCACGGCAACTTCCAGGAGAAGCCGAAGCGGGCCGAGCCCGGGAAGACGGACAAGAAGCTCACCCTGGAGGATTTCTTCTGACCTCCTGGGAGGACGCGGTGTGCCGCTTCTGCGGATGGGAGGGGGCGAATCCCACCCGGGACGCCCATGGCTCCCTCTTCTGTCCGCAGTGCGGCCGCCCGGCGGAGTATAGGCTTGTCGTCGAAGAGCTGAAACGTCAGGGCCTGTGGAAGGGATGAACCGTGGCCCGGTCCCGGAGGCGGGTCGTCGCCGTCGGCGACGCGATCGTGGATCTCGTGACCCCGCCCCTTGCGGACCTGCGTCCGGGTGACTCCCAGCGCGAGGTTTCGGGGGTATCCATCCTCCCCGGCGGGAACGCCACGAACTTCTCCCTCCAGATCGGCACGCTCGGGATTCCCACCACACTGGTCGCGTGCGTCGGATCGGACGCCTTCGCGGACGTCCTCCGGAAGGCCTACAAGGCCGCGCACGTGGATGCCCGACTGCGCGTCGATCCAGCGAAACCTACGGGGACCACAGTGGCTCTCAGTTGGTCCAACGGCGGGCGCGCGCTGATCACCGCCCTCGGGGCGAACGCGGGATTGCGGGAGCGAGACGTGTCCGCGCGGCTCCTGGAATCCGCGGACCATGTCCACCGCGCGGGGTTCTGGTGGACCCCGGGGCTCCTCGGCGCCCCGACGGCCCGCATCCTGCGGAGGGCCCATCGTGCCAAGGCCACGACCTCCATGGATACCTCCACGGACCCGAGAGGATGGTCCCTGAAGCGCGTGGAGGCGGTGCGGTCGTGCCTGCCCCACGTGGACACCTTCTTCGGGAACGAGACGGAGGTGTGCGCCCTGGCGGGCCTGCGGTCGCCGCTCGATGCGGCGCAACGCCTCCTCGATCTGGGCGCGGGGGAGGTGGTGCTGCATCGCGGAGCGGAGGGCGCGGCATGGGTTCGCGGCGGCAAGGTCGTTCGCTCTCCCGCCTTCCGCGGGCGCGTCGATAACCCGACGGGCTGTGGCGACGTCTTCAATGCGGGATACGTCTTCGCGAAGCTCTCCGGTGCGCCCGTGTCCGAGGCTCTGGGATTCGGGAATGCGTGCGCGGCCCTCCATCTCTCCGACCGCGCGACCCCCTATCCGGACCTGGCGCACCTCCGGCGGTTCTTCCGTCGGGGTTCGAGATGATTCGCACGCGACCAGGCGGATTTTCACTTTCATGCATCTCCCCCTCGAGGGCCGCTTCATAGGGAAGAAGGCCCTCCTCGTGCCTCGTGGCCCTCGTCTCTGAAACGGTGCGAAAGGAAGCCCTGGTTTCCCCCGAGGCGTGGGCCATGCTCGGCTGCGCCGACCTCGAGCCATACACGACGTGGGATTTCCCCGACCAGGGGGCCGGGACCCTCCGCTACGGGGACGCGTCCTTCAACGGCGTGACCCCGGCTCTCTGCGCAGTGAACCTCGTCGGTCGGTACACCCGCCCCGGGGACATCGTCGTGGACCCCATGGCGGGTTCCGGCACGATCTCGGATGTGGCCCGTGCGCTCGGACGCCGGGCCGTGGCCTTGGATCTCGCCCCGCGCCGGAAAGACATCGCGCGCGCGGACGCCCGTGCGTGGCCCATGCCCGGCGGAGTGGCGGGCCTCGCGATCGTGGACTCTCCCTACTCCGACAACATCGCCTACAGCGACGACCCTCGATGTCTCGGACGGATCTCGGCTCGGAGTCCGCGCTTCTACGAGGAAATGGGCCGGGTGGTTGCCGAAGCCGCTCGCGTCCTGCGACCGGGCGGCGTGTTGGCCTGGATCATCAGCGATGAGTACCGCGGCGGGGTCTACACTCCCGTGGGCTTCCGCCTACAGGCGGTCCTCGCGGAGCGCTTCGACCTCGTGGACACGATTGCGCTCGTGCGCCACAACGACCGCTCCGCGTCGCCGATGTGGGAGCACCGCGCGCGTCGGTTCAACTTCTTCCTCCGCGGTTTCAAGTTCCTCTTCATCGCGCGTAAACCGTCGCGGTGCCGAGGAGGGATTTTCCATGGAGAAAGCGTTGGAGCGGACGAGTGAAACCTCGCGAGTGATTGTGTCTATGCTGCGGCAGCGGATGAGCGCCGTGGCCGAGCGCCACCAGGACCGGCTCGAGGTGCGAGAAAGCATGCACTGGATCGGGTGGCGGAGCGCCAGCCGCGACCGGGTGTTCGCGGAAATGCGTCCGCACCGGAACAAAGTCGAGGTGTTCATCCTGCCGGCGCGAAGGCAGCTCAAGGATCCGAGGAAGCTCGCCAAGGCAGCTCCGGTCACGCAGGGCTGGGGCTGGTTCCGGACCCGGTTCGACATCGTGTCGCTGGACCAGGTGGGGCCCGCGTTCCATCTGATCCGCCAGTCCTACGAGCACGGGCTCAAGCGGGACAATGGTGGCACGCCGCGCCGCCGACGTCGGAGCGGACAAACCTCTTTATAGTCCCCACCCTTTGGCACGGCGCTTTCAGCGACCCTGGTCGGGAGATGTACCTTCGGGCGAATCCGCAAATCCAGGGGGTGTAGCCATGGCCGAGGAACCCAAGGCTCCCGAACCGGAGCTCAGCATCACGGGCGAGGAAGAACAGAAGAAGCCCGCCCGCCCGCGGAACCTCTATGCCTACGTCAAGCAGGCGTGGAAGAACCCGAAAGGCGGCGTCGTCGGGCAGACCCATTTTGAGCGCATGACGGGATGGCGCCGCGGGCCCGCCTTCGTGCGCGTCGACCACCCCACGCGGATCGACCGCGCTCGGGAGCTCGGATTCCGCGCGAAGCAGGGCTACGTCGTCGTGCGGGCGCGCGTGCGCCGTGGCGGCCGGCGCCGGCCTAACCCCATGGGCGGACGGCACCCGAAACGCCGCGGCATGGTCAAGATCACGATGGCCAAGTCCATCCAGCGCATCGCGGAGGAGCGGACCGCGAAGCGCTACCCGAACCTGGAGGTCCTCAACTCCTACTGGGTCGGCGAGGACGGGATGCACAAGTTCTACGAGGTCATCCTCGTGGACCCG
>JBBSVS010000436.1:0-1643 GCA_038046665.1 Thermoplasmatota archaeon | reverse complement strand
CGAGGCCGGCCGAGGCTCGGGCCCGCTCGATGCGCAGCCCGTCGAGCTTCTCCCTGAGCTGCTTCGCCTCTTCGCCGCCCCGGTCCGCGATCTCCTGTTCGAGCGCAGCGAGGCGCGCCTGGGCGTCCTCGATCTCCTTCCGCAGCTCCTCCTTCTGCTCCAGGAGCTTCGAGAGGTCCGCCTCGTGCTTCGCGACCTGCTCCTTCGTGCCGACGATCTGCCGCTCGATGAGTTCGCGGTTCTTGTAGGCCAGCTGCGCCTTGGCCGTCGTCAGGCGGTCGTTGAGCTCCCTGTACTTCAGCGCGCCCTCCCGGTCCGTGGCGAGCTGCTGGATCTGCTTGTCGATCTCTTCGAGGATGATCCGGATGCGGTCCAGGTTCTCCTCGGTCTCCTTGCGCTTGCCCTCCGCCTGGGCGATGTCGTCGTCGAACTTCGTGATCCCGGCGATGTTGTCCAGCATCCGGCGGCGGTCGGTCGTGGACATGGAGACGATCTTCTGGATGTCCCCCTGCTGGACGAAATTGTATCCTTCCGCGCTGATGCGCGCGTGCGCCAGGAGGGAGTCAAACTCCGACAGGGAGGACTTGCGGTCGTTGATGTAGAAGTAGGAGTTGTAGCCGCCCTCCACGCTCGGGCTCAGGCCGATGTAGCGGGTGAGCTTGACCTCGTCCGCCTCGATCGGAATCGTCCGGTCCGAGTTTTCAAAGACGAGGCTGACTTGGCAGTAGCCGGCGCCCTTCTTGTCCTTACGGCGGGTCCTGATGAGGTCCGTGAGCTTCCCCGCGCGGATCGCCTTGGAGCTCTTGGGACCGAGGACGAACAGGATCGCGTCCGAGATGTTGCTCTTTCCCGCCCCGTTCGGACCCGTGATGGACGTGTAGCCCTGCAGGACCGGGACCGTGATCTTGCGGCCAAAGGACTTGAAGTTCTCCATCTGGATCTCTTTCAGGAACAAGGTCTCACCCGTCGACGCGATGGTGAGCACTGAAGGCCGTTACACCCATCCCATCAGTACCCTTCTGACGTCCGACCAGCGTCGGACGGGGACGCGAAAGGCGGTGATGGCTATAAAAACGTAGCGGGGGAGTGGGCATCGCGTTGACAAACGGGGAACAGGATTCATGTGCGCGAGGCGCGCCTCAAGGGATTCCTGCGACGCCCAGCTCCTTGAAGAGAGGCATGTACACGTCCGCGGTCCGAGCCCACGAATGCTCTTCGGCGTGGGCCCGCAGCATCTCCGGAGGACGCGGACGGGCGAGGGCATCCTCGATGGCCTTGGCCAAGGAGGATGGGTCCGCACTCGCGTAGAAAGCGAGGTCTCCGCACATCTCCCGATGCGTTGGGATGTCGCTCGCGACCACATTCGTGCCGCTCGCCATGGCCTCCAAGGGAGGGAGCCCGGCCCCTTCGTCCGCCGAGGGGAACACGAGGAGATCCGCGTGGGCGTAGTACGAGGGCAGTGCGTCCTCCGGGACCACGCCGCATTCCACGAGGTCGAGCCCCAACTCCGCCGCGCGGGCCCGGTACGCCGCGATGTAGGCGGGATCGGTTTGCGGTCCCACACGCACGAGACGGAAGCGCTCCGCCCCGAGCCGACCGAGGGCCTCCACGAGGAGATGGATGCCCTTCCGTTTGTACCCGTG
>JBBSVS010000435.1:0-4786 GCA_038046665.1 Thermoplasmatota archaeon | reverse complement strand
TCCGCGGGTCCGATGGCGCGGAACGCGTATCCAGCGCCGAGGAAGCCCACGACCGCGCCGACCCACGTCGTCGCGTTGAAGGCCGCCATGCCGTGGCCCAGGGCGTCGGGCGGCACGAGGTCCGTGACCAGGGCCGAACCCACGCCGCTCGACGCGTAGGACACGAACGCCATGAGGGCCATCGCCGTCCGCCATCGCGCAATCGCGTCGCGGGGAACCGAGACCATGTCTTCCAACGCAGGCATCACCATGGCCGCGAGGCGCGTGTGTCTCCATGAGGGAATAGGGCCCACGACCTAGGTCCAGTCCGTGGACCTACTCCTCTCCACATCGGTTTCTTATGGCACGACGCCTTCCCTCGGAGCGGTGTGCCCATGTCCCTCCCCGACGTCCTGGCAAAGGTCGAATCTGGCGCGGAGAAGTCTCTCGAGCTGTTGAAGGAGTACTGCCGCTTCCCAACGATTTCCGCCCACAAGCGGGCCCAGCCCGAGACGGCCGCCTTCGTGCGTCGCCTCCTGGGAGAGAGCGGCTTCGAGGTTCGAGAGTACCCTACGGAGGGCGGTCCCAACGTGGTCTTCGGACAGATGATCGTGAACGAGAAGAAGCCCACACTCCTCATGTACCAACACTACGACGTCCAACCCGTCGACCCGCTGGATGAATGGAAGCGGGGTCCCTTTGATCCCGTGGTCGAGGACGGCAAGTTCTACGCGCGCGGGTGCGCGGACACGAAAGGCAACCTGATCGCCCAGCTCCTCGCGGTCCAGGCCTGGAGGCAGGCGGAAGGCCAGCCGCCCATCAACCTGAAGTTCGTCGTCGAGGGCGAGGAGGAGGTCGGAAGCCCGCACTTCCGTCCCTTCGTCGAGGCGAACAAGGAGATGCTCAGGGCCGACGGCGCGACGATCGAGGGCGGGGACCACCTCCACGACGGCACCCCGAAGATCGAGCTGGGCTGCAAGGGCACGCTGTACGTGGACATGATCTGCCGCACGGCGAAGGTGGATCAGCACTCCATGTACGCGCCCATCGCGCCGAATCCCTCCTGGCGGCTAATCCACGCCCTGAGCACGCTGCGGAACAAGAACGGGAAGATCACGATCCCTGGATGGTATGAGGATGCCCGTCGGCCAAGCGCGCGGGAGCTGCGGTATCTCAAGGCCAGCGGGTTCAAGGCCCAGTCTCTCAAGGAGTTCTGGGGCGCCACGGAACTCCTTGGCGGGGACAACGATTACGAAATCTTGCGGCGCTTGATCTACTGGCCCACGTGCACGATCTGCGGCTTCATAAGCGGCTACACGGGCGAAGGCACGAAGACCGTGAACCCGGCCGTGGCCCGTGCGAAGGTGGACTTCCGCCTCGTGCCGAACATGAAGGTGGAGAAGCAGTTGCAGAAGCTCAAGGAGCACATGAAGGCGAAGGGCTTCGAGGACATCCAGCTCGAGTACGCGGACAGTCTCGAAGCGAGCGCGATCTCGATGAACGCCCGCGTCGTCAAGGCGGCGGTCAAGGGATCCGTGGACGCGATCGGGCGGGAGCCCGAAATCTGGCCCTGGTCCCCTGGCGCCTCGGCGAACGGTTTCTTCAACGAGATCGTCGGCGTGCCCTCCATCTCCGGCCCGGGAGTGTCCTACGACGGTTCGAACTACCATGCACCCAACGAGAACATCCGTCTCTCCGACTTCGTGATGGGCGCGAAGCACATGGCCGCGATGATGGGTCGGTTCTGAGCCTTCCGGAGCGCCTTCCTCGAGGTAAGCAGGAATCCCACCGGGACCAGTCCGTCACCCCCGAGTTGCGCATACCTCTAAGTAGAGGTACGTAAGCCCACCCGCTCCCATGAGCGGCTCCCCGGGCTCCGGAGAACGGCGGCTTCGATTTGCGCTCGGGTGGAGATTCGGGTCGGATTGGGGTCTGAACAGGGTCCCAACCTGAAAAACCGCCTTCCGCGCCGCCTGCATGGTCCATATCGCGGGGGCCTGGAGCCCCCGAGGTGAGACGAATGCAGACGAAACGGGGAATCATCGTGGGCGCCTTCGGCGTCGTGCTGGCCCTGGCGTTCCTCGCGAACGCCGTGGCCGCGGCGCCGGCGAGGGCGGACATACGGGTGTACGCGAACGACGCAGTGTGGGCGAGCTTCGATGCGGCGGATTTGAAGGGGGGGCCGGAGGTCAGCCTGGACAAGATCTTCATCTTCCCGGACAATCCGGGCCTCATCCCCGTGGCGGAGGCGTCGCCTGGGGACCGGGACTACAACGGCGGCCGCTGGGAGGTCCACGCCGTGAGGTTCACGGGCATGGCGCCGGAGCAGTTCACGAACGACGAGGTCCTGTGGTTCCACTACGCCCTCGGCCACCTGACGATCAGCGGCACGCTCCGCACGTTCGAGTGCCCCCTGATCAAGCTGTAGGCGCGCCCCGCGCGCCCCTCTCCCTTTTTCGATGATACGGGTTATATCGGGGTCGTACGTTCCCGTCGTTGAATCTCGTGAGCGCCGCCCTTCGACAGATTCTCTGGTATCTCATCGCGGGCACCCGCGGTGGCGCGAACCGCGCCCGGATCCTGGAGGCGTTGCGGGAGCGACCCCACAACGCGCACCAGCTGAGCGAGGTCCTGTGCCTTGACTACCGCACGGTTCGGCACCACCTGGAGCTGCTCCACCGGAACGGGCTCCTCACGAGGCCCGCGGGCGACGCGTACGCAGCGCCCTACTTCCTCTCCACTCTGCTCGAGGCGAACTACGGGGTGTTCGAGGAGATTCGCCGCAAGGGCATCCCGAGACGAGGTGATTCGGGTGAAATTCGGACATAGGGAGAATGCCTTCCCATGGATGAGAGGCGGTGCGCATGAGTGACCTGACCATGAACGGGAGCCTCGTGGTCGCCGCGGTGAACATCGGGCTGGCCGTAGGCCTCCTCTTCCTGTACGGGAGGATTTACGTCCGGTCCCGGGCCCCCTTCACCCTGGGCCTGATCCTCTTCGCCTTCGCGTTCCTGGCTCAGAACGCCCTCGTCGCCTATTCCTACGGAACGATGATGCCGATCATCCCGCTCGCCCTCGCGCCCTACCTCTTGGGGATCGGGGTCCTCGAGGCCTTCGGACTCGGTGCGATGGTGTGGACCGCGACTCGCTGATCATCTCGAGCGGGAGTCCGGTCCCTCAGGGATTGGAAAAGGAAGAATCAAAAAAGAGGTGAGAAGGGTTCGGGGAAGGTCCAGTGCCGGATCGCATGTCTCGAGTCATAGGCCATCACGATGACCTGACTGAGCGGTCGGCGATCCCCACGGCCTCGAGGACGCGGTTCCAGAGCCGGTCCTCGCGTGGCCGGGAAGAGATCGCCTGCCGGGTGCGATACAAATCGATGTATGCCGCTCCGGGCAGAGTCTCACCTCCTTGGTTCTCACGCTGACGGCCCCCGTCGATGGGGCCACATAATTCGGATGTTGCGATGCAGTTCACCAGGAATCCCATCCCCGGCGTCTTCGACCGTTCCCAGATTTCGGCCGCTATATCAACGTTTGTCCACGACCTTCCTCGGGCAGGAATGATGCCTTATGAACCGCTATAAACCCCGGGGGTGGCGTGCCTTCGCGTGGCACGCGGCGGGCCCTCCCTGCCAACGTATTTAAGGAGGGCCATCCCCTACGCGCGGATGGAGTGAGGTTGCATGGCGGGAGAGGAGCTCATCGTTGCGGCGTTTCTGCTGTTCCTGATCGTGATCATCTTCCTCGCGTCGGCGATCAAGGTCGTCCGCGAGTACGAGCGGCTCGTCGTGTTCCGGCTCGGTCGGTTGTACCCGACGCCGAAGGGACCGGGGCTCACGGTGATCATCCCCCTCATCGATCGCCGCATCATCGTGGACCTGCGGACGGTGGCCTTCGACGTGCCGCGGCAGAATGTCGTCAGCCGGGACAACGTGTCCGTCGAGGTCGACGCGGTCGTGTACTACCGCGTATACGAGCCGAACAAGGCCATCACGATCGTCCAGAACTACATCATGGCGACGAACCTGCTCGCCCAGACGACCCTTCGCGACGTCCTCGGACAGGTCGAGCTCGACGAGCTTTTGTCAAAGCGGGAGGATCTGAGCAAGCGCATCCAGATCCTCCTCGACACCGCGACGGACCCGTGGGGGATCAAGGTGTCCGCGGTCACCCTGCGCGACGTCACGATCACCGAGACGATGGTCCGGGCGATCGCGAAGCAGGCGGAGGCCGAACGGGAGCGGAGGTCCCGCGTGATCATGGCGGAGGGCGAGCTCCAGGCGGCCCAGAAGATGCGGGACGCCGCGGACCTGTACGGATCGTCCCCGGCGGCGCTCCGCCTCCGGGAGCTGCAGACCCTCACGGAAATCGCGCGGGAGAAGAACCTCGTGATCGTGACCCAGGCCGGGGCGCCCGGACCGACGCTCGCGGGCGAGATCGCCGCGCTGACCTCCGCGTTCTCCAAGAAAGGGGATCGCAAGGAGTGATGGTCCGAACCCTCGCCGTCCGCAGGGTCGCGCTCGCGATCGTGATCGCGGCGGTCCTCCTCCCGGCGCTCGTGCCCTCGGCGCGGGCCCAAGGCGGCCGCGTCCTCGTCGCGGACATCGATGGAGCGATTGACCGTTCGACCCTGGACTACGTGGCCGAGGCGATCGAGGAGGCCCAGCGCGGGGGATACGCCGCCCTTGTGCTCCGGTTCGACACCCCGGGCGGAGGCCTGGCCGAGACCCTGAGCATCGCGAACCTCATGGTCCGCGCGGCGAACCTGCCGAGCTTGCGCCAGAAATTGGCGAGCACCGTCGCCT
>JBBSVS010000434.1:0-1240 GCA_038046665.1 Thermoplasmatota archaeon | reverse complement strand
GGGCGCGTCGGAACTGTAGAGCACGGCGCGGACCGCGCGGGCGACGTCCGCTCCCGTCAGCTCCTCGGGCGGTTCGGGTCCCCCGGCCTCGATGAGCTCCGCCCCGCGCGGGACCTGGGTCATCCCGGGTCGCGGCCGGCTGAGTTCGTCCTCCAGCATCTCCTGGATCGCCGCGTCCCTCAACCAGTACGCGTCGAAGAGGGCGTCGAAGAGGGCCCCTTGGTCGGGATCCTTAAGGAGCGTCACCCGGCACGCATTGCGGAAGTCCAGTGGGCTCGGATCCCGCAGGGTGAGCAACGCCCACGACAGGTCGAGCTCTTCGCCGATGGTCACGGATATCCCTGCGTGGCGCAAGGTGCGGCAGAAGCCCACGAGTCGTCTCGACGCGGAGGGTCCCATCACCGGGGGCCTCCCGCCTCCGGGTTTCCCAGGAGGGACTCGAGCGTGCCGCCCTCCAGGGCGCGCAAGTCCTCCACCTCTTTGAACACGAAGCCCGCGGTCGCACGGACCAAGGAGGGCGTGAGGTTCGGCTCGTGGAGGGCCACGAGCCCGCGCGCCCAGTCCAGGCTCTCCGACACGCCGGGCCGCTTCGCCCATTCCTCGCCGGCCCGCACCCGCGCCATGAAGCCGCAGATCTGTTCGCCCAGGGGGCCGCTGAGCCCCGGCACCTTGCGCTTCAGGATCTCCAGTTCCTTCTCCGGCTTCGGGTAGCCAATGTACAGGTAGAGGCAGCGCCGCTTGAGCGCGTCGCTCAGCTCGCGCGTGCGGTTCGACGTGATGATCACGATGGGGATTGTGCGCGCGCGGATCGTGCCCAGCTCGGGGACGGTGATCTGGAAGTCGGAGAGGATCTCCAGGAGGAAGCCCTCGAACTCCTCGTCCGCACGGTCCAGCTCGTCGATCAGGAGGACGGGCGGGCTGGGCCCGTCGGCCCGGAGGGCGTGGAGCAGCGGCCGCTCGAGGAGGAACCGCTCGCTGAACACTTCCCGCTCCAGGGCCTGCGGGTTCTTCTCCCGCTCCTGGATGCGGATCGTGAGGAGCTGCTTCGGGTAATCCCATTCGTACAGGGCCGCGTTCGCGTCGAGCCCCTCGTAGCACTGGAGACGGATGAGCTCGGTGCCCAGCGCGGCGGCCAGGGCCTTCGCTATCTCCGTCTTGCGGCATCCCGGCTCGCCCTCCACGAGGAGCGGTTTCCGTAGGGAAGTGGCCAGGTAGACGGCGAGAGCGAGGTCCCGGAGGA
>JBBSVS010000433.1:0-1584 GCA_038046665.1 Thermoplasmatota archaeon | reverse complement strand
GACCGAACCTGGAGCTGCGGGTCGACGGGAACGAGGGCTACACCTGGAGCCAGGCGCTGAACTTCGCCCGCGGGGCGCGGGACCTGGGGATCGCCTTCTTCGAACAACCATTGAAGGCCACGGACTACGAGGGCATGCGCGTCCTGAACGAGTCCTCCCCGATCCCCATCATGGCCGATGAGATGGTCCTTACCCCGGAGGACGCGAAGAAGCTCGGCTGGAGCAAGGCTGCCAAGGCGGTGAACTTGAAGCTCATGAAGCACGGCGGAATCGTGCGGACGATCGATGTGGATACGATCTGCCAGTCCGCCGGGTTCCCGACGATGGTGGGCTGCATGGGCGAGCCGCAGCTGTCCATCGCTGCCGGGCTGCACTTCGCCCTCGCGTCGAAGAACGTACGGTGGCTTGACCTAGATTCCCACTTCAATCTGGCGAAGGATCCCACATCCGGTTTGAGGTTCGTGAACGGCCACCTCGTCGCGCCGCAGGGACCGGGCCTCGGGATCGAGATCGACTGGGCGGCGATGGCCTAGCGGCCCGCCGTGTCGTCCTTGTCCGGATTGGGGGCGGGACCCCCGGCGACCGCCTGTTCCTCTTCTTGCGGGGTCACGAGCCGGACGACCGCGGTGACCCTGTCACCTTCCGCGAGCCTCTGGATGCGGACGCCCTTCGCAGCACGTCCCGTCTCGCGGATCTCGTCCACGGGGCAGCGGATCACGATGCCTCCCACCGTGGTCACGAGGAGCTCGTCCCCGGACTCGACCTCGAGGACCCCGACCACGGGGCTCTGGGCCACCTTCATGTTCGTCGTGACGACGCCCTGGCTGCCGCGGTGAGTCTTCCGGTACTCGCCGACCTTCGTCCGCTTCCCGTAGCCGCTCTCCAGTACCGTCAGGAGCTCCGTCTCCTCGCTCTTCACCAGGGCTATGGAGACCACGCGGTCCTCCTTGCGGAGCCGCATCCCGCGCACGCCCGCGGCGGGACGGCCCATCGTGCGCACCTCGCTCAGGTTGAAGCGGTTCGCGTAGCCGCGCGCGCTGGCGAGGATGACCTGTTCGTCACCATCCGCGATGCGGGCTTCCACGAGTTCATCCGCCTCCCTCAGGGCGATCGCACGGATCCCGCGGACGTTCGGGCGCTTGAAGGCGTCCAGACGCGTCTGCTTGATCTTACCGAGCTTCGTCGCGAAGACGATCGTGCGGAGCTCGTCGAACTCCCGCACGGGGATCATGTCCTGGACCTTCTCCCCGGCCTGGAGGCGGGGCAGGAGGTTCACGATGGGCTTGCCCTTCGCGTAGCGACTCCCGACGGGGATCCTGTAGGTCTTGAGCCAGTAGCACTGGCCCTTGCTCGAGAAGAAGAGGATGTAGTCGTGGGTCGAAGCGACAAAGAGGTTGACGACGAAGTCTTCCTCCTTCGTCTCCATGCCCGTGACGCCCTTTCCGCCTCGCTTCTGGGTGCGGTACGTGCCAACGGGGATGCGCTTGATGTAACCCGTGTTCGTGATTGTGACGACAACGTCCTCCTCGGGGATGAGATCCTCGACCTCCATGTCGTAGGCCTGGACATCCACCGTGGTCCGGC
>JBBSVS010000432.1:0-5021 GCA_038046665.1 Thermoplasmatota archaeon | reverse complement strand
CCCGCGAGCCTGCGGGACGCGCTCGTCCGGGTCCAGGACCGCGTGGACCTCGTCCTCGTGGCGCGGGGCGGTGGATCCCTCGAGGACCTCGAGGCCTTCAACGACG
This sequence comes from Thermoplasmatota archaeon, assembly GCA_038046665.1. Lineage (GTDB taxonomy): Archaea > Thermoplasmatota > Thermoplasmata > RBG-16-68-12 > RBG-16-68-12 > RBG-16-68-12. The sequence goes on along the minus strand of JBBSVS010000432.1, from coordinate 4,915 downwards.
AGGCCCTCGCGCGGGCCATCGCCTCGTGTCCGGTCCCCGTGGTCAGCGCCGTGGGCCACGAGACCGACGTGACCATCGCGGATTTCGTCGCCGATATGCGCGCCCCGACTCCCAGCGCGGCCGCGGAACTCGTGTCTCCGGACGTCGACGATCTGTCGTCCCAGATCGCGTCCCTCGGAGGAACCCTCGTGGCTTCCCTCCGGAACGCGCTGCGCGAGCGGCGGACGGGCCTCGCGGCATCGGGCCGCCGGCTGTCCCCCCAAGCCCTCCGGAGGGAGATCCAGTCCACCCGGGAGAGGCTCGCGAGAGGCGGAGCGGATCTCCTGGACACGATGCACCGTCAGCTCAAGGAAGGGCGCGACGGCCTATCCTCCGTCGCGGGTCGCCTGGATGCAGTGAGCCCCTTCGCGACCCTGCGCCGCGGGTACGCGATCGCGGAGCACGAGGATGGCGGCCTCGTCACGCGGATCGAGGACGCATCGGTGGGGGACCCCCTCCTCATCCGTCTGCAGGACGGGCGGCTTCACGTTCACGTCGATGACAAGGAGGAGACCCCATGACCGAACCGCAGTCCTTCGAGGACGCCCTCGCGTCCCTCGAGGCGAAGGTCGAGGAGCTGGCCCGAGGCGACGTGCCGCTGGACCGCGCCCTCACCGCCTTCGAGGAAGGTCTCGCCCTGTACCGCCAGTGCCACGAGATGCTGGACACGGCGGAGCAGCGCGTGACCAAGCTCGTCGCCGCGACGGACGGACTCAGGGAAGAACCATTCCCGGTGGCGTGAGCCAAGCTCGGCCTCCATGGGCGGAGGCTAGGAGAGACCTCTCTTCCCCGTGTACGTGACCACGGGGGAACCGTCCGGGATCCGCTTCGCGACCTCGGGGCTCATCGGCGTCACGATGTATCCGCCCTCCAGGCTCCCGAAGATCGCGCAGCGCTCCGTGCCCCACGTCCAGTAGTACGCCGCGATGTATGCGCACAGGATCCCGTCGAGGCGGTCCTCGTACCCCTTGAGGGCCTTCCCTTTAAGGCGGGAGACTTGGGGCTCGAGATGCTTGTCGACCCCGCGCAACCTCGGTTCGAAAGCGCCCAGGCTCCGCAGGTAGGCCTCGAGGCGCCGGAAGGCCCGCCATCGCTCCGCGTAGGGACGGTCCTGCTTGGCCTTGTAGCTCAGGATCCGCTCCAAGTGGAACAGCGCGACCGTGGCCGCGTGAGGATAGGTCTCGAAGAACTGCCGCGCCTCCACGCGCGGCTCCATGTGGCAATCGTGGCGGTAGCCCGCCGCCTCCAGGTCCTTCACGAGGTCCCAGATGCGCCGCCCTCCGTAGCTCCCGAGGCGGTTCTTCGTCGCCGGATACACGGCGGCCTTCATCGGACCGAAGACGCTCGCAATAGCGCGGTCGCCTACGCGCGTCGTCTGATGATGGGGCACGACGAGGGGCGCGTCGATGGCGAGGATCGCGGGTTCCTTGCCGACCGCGGCCTCGAGGAAGGCGAGGATGTCGTCGTTGGACCGCACGGTGTCCGCGGTCTCGAGCTTCCAGCCCGCCTTCGTACGCACGGCGACCGCGATCCCCGTGGCGTTGTTGGGAGACCAGGCCAGGTCGATGCCGACCGCGTGCACCGGGCGAGCATCGCGTCGGTCCCTCAAGTCTCTGCGGGGATGTCCTCGGGCTCCGCCTCATCCTCCTGCACGCGCCATCGCGGCGCATATCCGACCCCGCCCCGCGCACGGCTGTGCCCCGGGCTCATCACGCTCTCGTGGACCTCGATCTCCTTCGCCTTCTCCGGCCTCGTGACGTCGGAGAAGTCCCTGCACAGGGAGAGGAGCGTCTCCTCCGTGTAGCCGAAGGGCGCGAGGAGGGTCTGGCCCGAGCGGCACAGGAGGCGGATATACTCCCACGCGTCGGGCTCCTCGTCCCCCTGGAGGAACTCGGCCACGCGGACCTTGCGCCAGGACTCGCGGGCGCGGGCGTCGAGGAGGACGAACCGCACGCTCTCCCCGGGCTGCACGCTGAAGCCTCGTGACTCGAGCTGCTTGAGGGCGGCGGCCGTGGACGTCAGGACGACGTACTCCGGGAGGGCGCGGCTCACGCTCTTCGTGAGGATGAACTGGTGCACGGGGATCGCGCGGTCGAGGACGCGCTTTGCGGTCCAACGCAGGACATTAATCGCACGGGGAATACGTTCGCGGAACTCCGCCGCGTTGCGGGCGTAGCTCAGCTCGCCGAGCATGGCCTCCTGGCAGACGTTGATGAACTCCGGGGTGTCGTGCTTGCGGAGCTCGATCCCGCGGAGCTTGAATTCATCATGCTCGAAGAGGCCGTAGTAGCGGTTCAGCGCGCCGACGCCCGTCGTCTTGCACGGGAGGAAGACAATCCACTTGTAGCGGCCCTCGAGTTCGATAGGGAGGCCCGTGGCCCCGGCGATGTGCTCCTGGACCACGCGGATGTCGTCCGCGTCGGGTTTGGGCCGGAGCCACACGGAGTCCACGATGCCGTGGACGACCTCGTGGCGGTGCGATTCGGCGATTTCCATCGTGTGCACGAGGATCTCCCGCGCGTACGCGTTGATCGCCTCGTGGCACTCGATGCGGCCGAAGCGCGCATTCGAATAGCCGGTGTATCCGAAATGCCGTGACCAGGAGCCACTTGAGAATGGCATCCCGGTCACGATACACCTCCTCCAAGGGTCCCGGCTCTTTCTTCATCTTCTTGTAATATCGCCGGCGCTCGACCACGGGCTTCAGGACCCTTGGAATCAGCCCGAGGCGCCTCGTGCAAAGGTGGTACTTCAGCTCCGGCACCGGTCGCCCATCCAGCTCACAACAGCGACAGCCCAGCGTCTCCGGTGAGATGTTGTACTTGACCATGATGTTGGGATACAGGGAGGAGAAGTCGAGCTCGTAGAGACCCTCATGGAGCCCGACCTCCGGCTCGAAGATGAACCCGCCGCGGTCCCCCCGCAGGAGGTCCTCCGCGGTCTTGAAGTCCTCCGGGCGGTTCTTCTTCCACAGCACGAGGCATCCGTCCCGGTGGGCCTGGTTCACCTGCATCGCGCTGAAGGCCGTTCCCGGAGTCAGGCGGGCCTGCTCCTGGGGCGTGAGGGTCGAGAGCCGTGAGAGCTCCGCGAGCCCGGCAAGCTCACCCTCTCGATACGTGAAGTGTCCGCGGTCGAGATGAAGTCGTCCGCGCAGCAGGTACTGCCCGGGCTTGTAGACGATTTTCCCGTAGGTGAAGTAGGACTTCCCCTTCCGTTCCGTGAAGAGCTGCGGATCCCGTCCCAGCTGCAGGTTCAGCCCGAGCTCCGTGGCCCTGCGCGCGAGGTACGGCATCGCGAACGCGTCCCCTTCCTCCGTCAAGAGGACATCGGGATCTTTCGACCGTACAATCTCCTCGATTCCCTGAAGGATCGTTTCTTCGTCCCCGTCGATTCCGACGTCATCTATCTTCGCGCCGAGGAGCCGATCCGTCATGCGCGGGATGCCCAGCGGTTGGTCCACGCGAAGGTCCAAGAACGCCCGCTTCAGCGGCGGCAGCGGATAGTCGAGGGCGAAGTGCTCCTCCTCCGCGCTCCATGCGCCGTTCGCGTAGCGCACGAGGCCCATGGGGAAAATCCCGTGTTCCATCGCATACCGCTGGCTGAACCTCACGTCGACGTTGAAGAGGCGGTGGTCCACGTAGCCGCCGTTCGAATCAAGGATACGGGCCACGTTCTGCAGGTCGCGGTAGTGGCGAGGCACGATCTCCAGCACCGGCTTCGGTTCGTCGTCCTCCAGGGCGATGCGGCGGGAGACCTCGCGGACCTCGCGCACGCCGTCGAGGATTTCGATGCGCCGCCGAATCGCGGCCAGCTCGCTCGGCGGTGCGTGCAGGAAGAACGTCGGCACGAATCGCGGGTCCTCGATGCGATGGGCGCCGCTCTCGTTCCAGAGCCAAAGGACCATCGCGTCCTTGCCGTAGTCCGCGTAGGCGTCGATGATCCAGCCGTGCAGGAATCTCCCCCGGTCCCTCCATCAGGGCCCGCGGGGCACATCAGGCGATGCCGGGGAGGGGTGCGCGAAAGTACGCGCGAGGAGGACCTCGTGGGGCGCAATGACCATTTGCATCTCGATGGCGAGGCCACGCCACCGGTAGCGTTGCCGGAGAATCCTCCGTGGCATCTCCCGAAATCCGAAGGTCTTGAACAGCTCCAGAGAAGCCTCGTTGTCCCTCGGCACGGCCGCAAATACGTCGCGAACTCCCCCTTCCCGAAACCCCTCGAGGGCTCGGTCGATGAGGGCTCTTGCCACGCCCCGTTGCCGATGCGTCGGACGGACGGCAACGAAGTAGACGTATCCAACAGGAGGTATGCCACGGAAGACCCTCCCCTCGAGGAAGCCCAGGGGGCCTTCGCCCTCCTCCTCGGCGATGAGAAAGGGCCGCGCTCGCCGTACACCTCGGACCGCAAAGAACGCGTAGACGCGGTCGAAGGACGCTCTCGCGATTCGTTCGACTTCCGGTCGGTCGGACGGTCCCGCGATACGAACCCGCACGCGCCCGTGCAATCGCCGGTTCCCCAAGAAGCTTCTCGCGCGTCAGTAAATCTCTACCCGCAGACCCGGGATACGCCGGAAATCCTCCACGTTGCGGGTGATGACGATATCCGCTCCATGCGCCAGGGCGATAGCCGCCGTGAGGAGGTCTAGGATGCCGATGGTCTGCCCTCTCTTCCGAAGATGCGCCGCGATCTCGGCGGCTCGGATGGCGCTCCTACGCTCAAGGGGAAGCACGTTCATCTGATCCAGAAGGTCGTCGATCCGCGCTCTTTCTGCGGTCCCGCGGCGTCTCCCAAGCCCCTGGACACCCAGGTAGAGCTCGTAGGCTCCGATTTCCGTTGTGGAGAGGGCCCCCTCTTCCTCGAGTTTCTCAATCGCCCG
>JBBSVS010000431.1:0-7398 GCA_038046665.1 Thermoplasmatota archaeon | reverse complement strand
TCACGCCGAAACCGACCGCGAAGAAGGCGGCGAAGGCGCCCCACTGCACCCTGTAGCGGCGCACCGCGAAGAGCAGGAACCAGCCCAGCACGGTGCCCATGAGCAGGATCCCGACCTGGTTCACGTCGATGGCAGTCCCTCCAGGGGAGAACCGCGCCATCGCCCGCGCGGAGGTTAAACCGGCGGCTCCGATTCTCCCCCGCGAGAATGTGGAAGGGTTCCCTTGAGGCCGGTGAAGGTGACATTAGCCCACGGAACAATGCCGTTTCCGGAGGGTTGTCTTTGCCGTTCTTGCCGTCTGCCCGGCTTGCGGCCAGAAGAACGAATCGGAGAGCGCCTTCGTGGCCTCGAGGGGCCTCATCGCGCAGTACGTCGCCTACGACCTCATCTCCCGGCGCAAGCCGCTGACCCCGACCCTTGAGCCCCTGTTCCCCGGAACCGATGCGCCCTGAAACCTAAATACGCTCGACCGCTTCCGAGACCTCGTGCAGTGCGACCGGTGCCCCGAGCCCGCGGTCACGTTCCTCCGCTACAGCGGGGCCCATCTGTGCGCGGGCCACTTCACCGAGTACGTGGAGAAGCGGGTGAAGCAGGAGATCCGCCGGGAGCTCGAACTCTCTGGGGAGCCGACGCGGATCGCGGTGGGATTGAGCGGCGGCAAGGACAGCTCCGCGGCCCTGGTCCTCCTGCACCGCTACCTGGGGAACCGCCGCGACGTGACCCTCGAGGCCATCACGGTGGACGAGGGCATCGAGGGCTCCCGTCCTCCGACCCTCGCGATCGCGCGGGACCTCTGCGCGAGCCTGGGCGTGAAGCACCACGTGGTCTCCTATCGCGAGAGGGTCGGCTTCGAGATGGACCGCGTGGTCCGCCTCGACCCGGCCGCAATTCCCTGCGGCTACTGCGGCGTCTTCCGCCGTCACGCGCTGAACACGAAGGCCAAGGAGATCGGCGCGGACTACCTGGCCACGGGCCTGAACCTGGACGACACAGCGGAATCCATCCTGATGAACGTGGCGCGCGGGGACGTGGAGCGCCTCGCCCGGCTTGGGCCCCACGAGCACGTGCAGCCCGGTCTCGTCCCCCGTCTCCAGCCCTTGCGGAGGATCCCCGAACTCGAGGTCTACCTCTACGCGGTCCTGAAAGGCTTCCGCTTCCACGACGCGACCTGTCCGTACGCGGAGCGCGCGCAACGAGGGCGGTTCAAGGAGATTCTCCACCGCCTCGAGGAGGACAGCCCGGGGACGCGCCACGCGATCGTGAGCGGCTACGACGAGCTGCGCGCGGTACTCCAGAGGGCCTGGCCCCCGGCCTCGCTCAATGCCTGCGCGCGATGCGGCGAGCCGACGGTCCACGAGATCTGCAAGGCCTGCGAGTTGAAGGAGAGACTCGAGCGGATGGCCACGGGCCCCGAGGGCGCGCCCTCCCGTTTTACCCAATTGAGTAAAACGGCCCCGGCCGCCCCGGACGTTTGAAGGCCGACCTCACCGAGCGAAGTGCATCGTGGCCGCGCGGGAGCGGCCCACGGACGCGATCTTCACGGGCACCTTCAGCTGCGCTTCCAGGAACGCGAGGTACTTCTTCACCGGATCCGGGAGGGCCCGCTTCCCCTTCTTCGCGATGCCGATCCACTCGTCCTCGGAGAGCTCGGACCAGCCCTTGAGCTCCTTGTACACCGGCTCGCACGCGGAGAGGACCTTCATGCTCGCGGGGAACTCTTTGAGCGTCTGGCCATCGTAGCGGTACGCCATGCAGGCCTTCACCCGGTCGAATCCGCCGAGCACATCGAGCTTCGTCACCGCCATGCCCGTGAGGCCGTTCACCCTCGCGGACAGGCGCAGCATCACCAGGTCGACCCAGCCCACGCGACGAGGACGGTGGGTCGTCGTGCCGTATTCCCCGCCTCCGGTCTCCCGCAGGTGCGTGGCCACGTCCCCTTCCTGCTCCGTGGGGAAGGGCCCCGCGCCCACCCGGGAGGTGAAGGCCTTCACGACCCCGAGGATTTCCTCCAGGTATCGCGGGCCCACGCCCGCGCCCACGGAGGCCGCACCGGCGACGCAGTCGCTCGAGGTGCCGAAGGGATAGATGCCGTGGTCGATGCAGATGTGCGTGCCCTGGGCGCCTTCGAAGAGCACGCGCTTGCGCCGCTTGAGCTGCGCGTCGAGGAGGACGGAGGTGTCCGTCACATGCGGCGCGAGCCGCCGCCCGTATTCCGTGTGCTCCCGCACCAGGGCCTCCAGGTCCAAGACGTCCGTCCCGCCCAGCGCTTGGATCAGGCTCTGCTTGATGGGCACGACCATCTCGAGCTTCGCGCGGAGGACCTCCGGGTCCACGAGGTCGCACATGCGGATGCCGAACCGCCCGACCTTGTCCTCGAAACAGGGGCCGATCCCGCGGAGCGTCGTGCCCGCGCCCAGGTTACCCTTCAGCTTCTCCTCGAGTCCGTCGATGATCTTGTGGTAGGGCATGACCACGTGGGCGCGGTCGCTGATGCGCAGGTTGTCGGTGGGATGGCCGCGGGACCGGAGCTCCTCGATTTCCTTCAGGAGTTGAGCGGGCTCGAGGACGACCCCGTTCCCGATCACGTTCAGCGTGCGCTTGCGGAGGATGCCCGAGGGCATGAGGTGGAACGCGTAGAGATCCTCGCCCACCTGGACCGTGTGGCCTGCGTTGGCCCCGCCTTGGAACCTTACGACGACGTCCGCGCGGTCCGCGAGGAAGTCGATGATCTTGCCTTTGCCCTCGTCCCCGTACTGTGAGCCGATCACGACCGTCGCGGGCATGGGAATCCCGAAGGGAGCATCGTCTTCCGCTTAAGGAGGTTTCGCTCGTACGGAGAGCGGGCGGCCGAACGGGTCTGAGTGGAGGGTCTCCCGGGGGAGCCCGCGCGGGCCGTTCGATTCAGTCGGCCGAATATAATTGTCCCCTTGGCTCGACAATCCCGCGCGCGGAACCTATTTATGGCCCGGTTCCGTTCGCCGTGCTAGGGCCAGACAGGGTTCTCGGGGAGAGGGTTCCAGTGTCCGAGGTTCTACCCGTAGACCGCCGCATCCCCACCCACGTCGCGGGCCTCGACGAGCGCTTGGACGGCGGCATCCCGCGCGGGCACATCGTCCTCGTCGCCGGGCCGCCCGGATCCCTGAAGTCCACCTTCGTCTACCGCATCCTCTTCCACGAGGCGCGGGACCGCGGCGCCTCGTGCCTCTACCTGTCCATGGAACAGAGCCACGCGTCCCTCGCCGCCCAGATGACGTCCCTGGGCATGCCGCCCTCCGCGGCCAAGGGCCTCCACATCATCGACGTGCGTGCCCTGCGCCGCGAGCTCGAGGAGCTGCGCGAGGCGCCGCGCTGGCTCCTGGGCCTCCGCCGCCAGCTCGCGCGCTACAAGGAGGAGATCGGCTGCGACCTCCTCGTGCTCGACTCCATCGACGCCCTCTACGCCCTCACGCCCTTCGAGAACCCCCGCAACGAGGTCTTCCAGTTCTTCGAGGAGCTCCGCGACCTTGGGGCGACCGCCTTCCTCGTCTCGGAGATGCCTCGGGAGGGCGGGATGCGCTTCGCCCACTACGGCGTCGAGGAGTTCCTCGCGGACACGATCGTCCACCTGCGCCTGCGGGAGGTCGACATCGGGATGAGCACCTCGGTGAGGCGGTACATCAGCGTCGTGAAGATGCGCGGCGTGGACCATGACCTGGACTACTACCCGCTCCTCGTCGAGGACGGGAACTTCGAGATCGTCTCCGAGTGACCGGGCGGAAGGAGCCGTGGGCCCGTGATTTCCCTCGGTGCAGCCCTCTCCCTCTTCGCCCTCGGGGTGAGCGGGTTCCTCGCCGTGTACGTGCTCGGCGTGAACCCGCGCGGACACGCCAATCGCGCCTTCTTCATCCTCATGATGTCTTTCGTGCTCTGGGACGCCTGCGAGGCGATCGCGCGCGCGATGCCTCCGAATGCGCCGGCGGCGGACGTCTACCCCTTCATCCAGGGCGTCTGGATCGGGATTTCCCTCGTCCCCGCGGCGCTCGTCCACATCGCCCTCACCTACCCGGAGGAGACGCGCTGGCTCAGGCGGCCCGCCGCCTTCGCCCTCGTCTACGGCCCCGTCGTGGGCTGGGCCTACCTGATCTTCGGGACGAACCTCCTCATCATGGGCGTCTCCGACAGTCCCCTGGGCCCCGGGGCCCGCGTGGGCTCGGACTACCTGCTCCTCTCCCTGCTCTACGGGGCGTGGTTCTACGTGGCCGTCGCCCTCTTCGTCGGCGGATGGTGGCGGGTGCGGAAGGGCCACATGCGCCGGATGCAGGGCATCGTGGTCGCCGGACTCCTCCTCGGGACGATCCCCGCCGGGATCACGGAGATCTTCTGGCCCTTCCTCCATGGCGGCGACACGCCCATGGGCCTGGCGTCCTCCTACACGCTCATCTGGTCCATTTTCATCGCCTACGCGATCGCCCGCTACCGGTACCTGGTGATCGAGCCCGTGACGGAGAGCCGCGCGGCGCAGCGGCCGAGACTCGCGCTCCGAGCCGGGCTGAACTACCTCGTGCTCGAACCGGGCCGGTCCGCGGGCATGGGCGCGTTCCGCGAGATCGTCTCGACCACACCGGGATTGTGCGTCACCGGTCTCTCGCCCGCGCTCGTCGCCCAGCGGTTCGGCCTGGAACGCACGCCGGTCCTCTGGATCACGTCGGCCTCGTCGGAGGGCCGCACGGTGCGGCCCCAGGCCCTCGACTTCGAGCTCGTCCACACGATCCTCAAGTTCCTCCGGGAGAACCCGGGCACTGCGGTCCTCCTCGATGACCTGGACTACCTCGCGTCCGTCAACGGCTTCGACGCGGTGGCCCGCGTCCTGAAGCGCGTCGCGAACCAGGCGAGCGCGGTGGGCGGCACGCTCATCGTGACCGTGGGACGGGACACCTTCACGCCGGACCAGATGGCCCTCCTCGGCGGCTGCGTGGACCGCGTGCTCGAGATCCGGGAAACGGCGAAGGACGATGCGCCGCGGGGGCGGCACCACGAGCTCTTCCTCATGACTGTCCAGGACGCGCCCCTCGCGATGCCCCTCGTCTCCCAGACGGGCGGGCTCCTCCTGACCACGGACCACCCGGCGAAGGCCCGCCGCCGCTTCGGCGAGCACTTCGAGGTCCTTTGGCTCACGGACCATCCGGAGGCGGGCACGCCGAGCGTCCGGCCGACGGCCTTGGACACGGAGGCGAAGCGCGCCCTCGCGAACTACATGCACGCCCACCCGGGCGCGGACCTCGTCCTCGTGGGCCTGGAGCAGGTCGCCCTCCTGAGCGACTTCAAGGCCCTCCACGCCTTCGTGAAGGAGACGATCGACCTCGCGGGGTTGCGCGGCTGCCGCCTCGTGGCCACCCTGAGCCCCAACGCACTGTCGCCTCAGGAGACCGCGATGCTCGCGCGGCGCTTCGACGTACCGGCCCCGCAGGCCCCGGTCAAGGGTTCTCCGTTTGGAGCGCCGTCCACAGCCGCTCCTGGAAGTCGAATTCTGAGTCGAGGACCCGTTTCATGAAGAGGACGACCTGGCCCTGGGGATCCAGTCCGTTCCCCTTGCAATAGGCCCGGAACTTCTCCAGGACGTCTCGGTCCACGCGGATGTTGAACTGAACCTTCTCTCCCTTGGCCTTCGGGGTCATCGTCTTCCTCCGGGCAGGGTCGCCATGGCCTCCCGACTATTTCTACATTACGTAGCATTCGGTAGCATTTCATACAAATCGTAGCCATTAAATAATTGATAATCACTTCTGGGAACGAGTGGGAGAGGGGTTATCCCCATGGCGGACGCGATCTCGGTGCGGAACCGGCCGGCTATCCCCGAAGAACCAGGTTTGGAACCCCCTGATTCGACGGACGCTGGGTCTGCGGAACTCGAGCTCAAGGAGGACCTCTTCCGGTCCCTCCTCGAGTCCGCGGACTACGTGGACGGACAGAACACACTCCCGGCCCGGAGTGGCGGGGGGCTGGCCCTGGCGACGCCCGAGTCGATTCGCGAGGCCTTCGTTCAAGCGTGGGAGGGCCTCTCCCATTCCCTGAACCTCGGGATCGAACCCGAGGCCGCGCTCGCGGGGATGCAGGACCTCGTGCTCTACGACATCCCCGACGGAACGCGCTCCACGCTCTCCGTGCCCCTCACGATGGACGTGGAGACGGACGCGGGCATGTACTGCCTCGCGCTCGTGCACACCCTCGCCTCCCTCGGAGCCCGCACGGCGGTCCTCCTGACGCACACGGTGTACAACCGCGAGCGAGGGGCCGAGGACACGAAGCGTTTCCTCGAGATCATTGCGAAGGGGATCGAACCCTTCCGCGGGTACGCGCGCCGCCACGACACGGCGATCCGCCTGCACGGGGTCCGTGCGGGCTACGAGCTCGCGCCTCGGTTCGAGAAGGCGTTCCCGACACCGGACCATCCGCGCTTCGACGCCCACTTCCTCCTGGACTACGAGGAGGAGTGGTTCCTGACCCCGGAGGGCCGGGCCACCCTGGAGGCCCTGCCGGACATCGACGTCGTCGTGAGGCACACGAAGCTCCAGGTGAGCGGCGGCTGGATCCCCATGCGCATGCGCAAGTCCGCCTACATGTACTCCCAGAACGGGAGCCTGCACAGCAACTGGACCTTCGAGGAGTACGCCGCCATGGCGGCGGTGGCCTACCTGGCCAAGGTCCTCCACAAGAGCGAGGCCCTCAGCAAGCGGTACGTGTCCATCGACGAACTCAAAGACCGCTACCGGCAGCGGGAGCTCAGCCTGCAGCAGCGCACCGTCCGCCTGAGCGCGAAGCCGAAGAAGCTCTTCGTGATCGGCTCGCCCGTCGGGCTCATCCAGGTGTACGCCTAGACGCCCTCGATGTCCTCGGCGGCTCAGTCCTCGAGGAGGGAGAGGAGCATCGCGCTGACGCCCTCGGCCTCGCTCGGCACCCCACGCCAGTTCAACAGTATCGACCTGTTGTCGGCCTCGAATTTCAGGACGGCGTCCCGCATCTGGCGGCGCAGCTGGTCGCTCTCCTCCCCCTGGATCACGAGGACGAGGTACGTGCTCCGGCCGCGCTCGATGACCAGGGTGTAGTCGCCGTGGGTGATCGTCCGGAGCCACTGCCCGCGCAGCGTGGGGAACGACGTGCGCATGAAGTTCTGGATCACGTCCAGCGTAGCGCTGAACAAGTCCTTGTCAACCATGTTCTCGCCCGAGGCGCCCTCCGCGCCGATCAAGGTCCCGTCCTTGTAGATGAGGAACGTCGCCATCACGGAGTAGTTACGGGCCTGGAACCGGCGCATGACCTCGGATACCCGCTGGGTGCTCCCGGGATACAGGGTGAAGAAGGTCGCGGCTGCGACCACCAGGAGGAGGCTCGAGAACGGGGGAGGGATCGTCGTCTCCTGCG
>JBBSVS010000430.1:0-3508 GCA_038046665.1 Thermoplasmatota archaeon | reverse complement strand
ACCGACATGGAGGTCCAGCTCGTTCGCGTGAATCTTAACGAGCGCTTCGCCACGGAGGACGACCTGGGCCACACGCCGAAGGAAGTCCCCGGGGAGCTCGTCGTGCAGATCGGGCGGAAGGAGGACCGCAAGGAGACCCTACTCTCCTCCTTGAACACGGAGATCGAGAAGGGGGACGTCCTCTACAGCCTCGCCTCGGGGGTCGCGCGGGACTACCAGGAGCTCGAGGAGCTCGGGGTCCTCGCGAGGGAGCTGGACATCGAGCTGTCCCTCCACACGCCCTACTATATGGACCTCGCGGACGTCGACGGCCTCGCGCAGAAGAGCATGCAGAGCATCATGTGGGCGGGGATGCTCGCGGAGGCGATGGGCGCCCGGATTGTCGTCAGCCACCTGGGCATGTTCGGCGACCTGGACCGCAAGGAGGTCCTCACCCGGATTCAGAAGAACCTCCGCACCGTGCGGGACTGGTACAAGAAGGCCAAGGTCCGCTCCCGCCTTGGAGTCGAGGCGAGCGGGCGTCAGGAGGTCGTCGGCAGCCTCGACGAGATGCTCGCGATTTGCAAGAACGTGAAAGGCATCTTGCCCGTGCTCAACTTCGCCCACGTCCACGCCCGCGGCTTCGGGCTGTTCAAGCGCTTGGAGGACTTCGACGACGTCCTCTCCAAAGTCGAGAAGGCCTCGGAGGACAGGCACCTCCACACCCACTTCAGCGGGGTCGAGCACGCGGACGGGAACGAGCTGCGGTACACGCCGATCAAGAAGGGCGACCTGCGGTTCGAACCCCTCGCGGAGTGCCTCCTCGACGAGGACTACGACCTCACGATCGTCTCGTCGTCCCCGCTCCTCGAGCACGACGCGATGTACATGAAGGTCATCCTGGAGCGCGTGCTCGCGAAGCGCCTGATCCGCCCGACGAAGCCGGAGAAGCCCGAGAAGCCGGAGAAGGAGGAGAGGAAGCGGTGACCCAGGTCACGAAGGACGCCGCGGCGGCCTCCGAAGCCTCCTCCTTCATCCTGAAGGCGATGGCCTCGATCCTCGCGGAGGACCGCACGAGGGACATCGCCGAGGCGGTGAAGATCTTCACGTCGGCGAAGAAGCTCTTCGTGTATGGCGTCGGGCGGAGCGGCCTGGCCGCGCGGGCCTTCGCCATGCGCATGGTCCAGCTCGGGATCGACTGCTACTTCATCGGCGAGACGATCACGCCGGCGGTCAATGATGGGGACGCGGTCCTCATCGTCTCCAACACCGGCTCCACGATGAGCGCGATCCAGGTGGTGAACATCGCCCGCCGCGTTGGGGCCAAGGTCGTGTCCGTCACGGGAGGTCGCGGCTCGAAGCTGTCCCACGCGAGCAACGTGGTCCTCCTGATCCAGACGACCGGGGACCCGGCGCGGCTGCGCCTGGCCCCCCTGGGCACCCTCTTCGAGGACGCGGCCCTCATCCTCCTCGACAGCGTCATCGCCCAGGTGATGGAACGCCTCGGGCAGTCCGAGGCGGACATGCGCAACCGCCACGCGATCATGGTCTGACCACGCGGAGGGCTGAAGAGCCCGAGCGTCCTTCTCCGCGGTACATGCAGAGCGCGGTCCCGGCCGTGCTGACCCCGACGCAGCGGTGGTCGGCCAAGGGTTTCGGTATCTTCCTCACCATCCTGGCCGCGGCCCTTGCCGTGGTGTCCGTGCTCCTGGCCCCGCTTCTCCGTCAGTCCTTCCTCTCCGTGTACGCTCAGGTCCTCTTCTGGATCGGGCTCGGGTACATCTTGGCCTCGCTGCTCGCCTGGACGGGCTTCGCGAACGTGTACCGATACTCGCCCACATTGTACTTCGGATCCCCTAGCTACCGCCAGCGCATCGTGAAAGGCGAGATGTACCGGGAGGGGCGAGACCGGGAATCCCTTTGGATCGGCTCGCTCTTCGGCCTCACCCTCATCGGGTTGAGCGGGCTGGTGGGTTTCGTGGCCGTGGAGGGCGCGACGTGGATCTCCTTCGCGGCCCTCGGGGCCGTCCTGAGCCTCGCGGTCGTCCTGGCCCAAGTCGCGCTCCGCCGACGGACCGCGGCCGCTGCGGACAAGTGAGCCCCCGCATTCCACGGGATGTCTTTATCTACGCGGCCCGGATACTCGGAGGGAATGCCCGAGGACTTCGTCGTCACGCCTTGGGAGGTGAAGGGCCAGATCGACTACGACCGCCTCATCACCCAGTTCGGGACCGAACGCATCGGCCCGGAGCTCCTCGAGCGGATCCGGCGGATTGTGGGCGAGCTGCACCCCATGCTCCGCCGGGGAATCTTCTACAGCCACCGGGACATGAACTGGATCCTGGACGAGTACGCGAAGGGGAACCGGTTCGCGCTCTACACCGGGCGAGGTCCCTCCAGCGGCATCCACATCGGGCACATGCTCCCCTGGTTCTTCACGAAGTGGCTCCAGGACAAGTTCGGGGTCACGCTCTACTTCCAGATCACGGACGACGAGAAGTTCCTCTTCAAGGACTTCGACGACTTGGCGCAGGCCACGAAGGTCGGTTACGACAACATCCTCGACATCATCGCCCTCGGTTTCGACCCCAAGAAGACCCGTATCCTGATCGACACGGAGTACATCCACCACCTCTACCCGATCGCCGTGGAAACCGCAAAGCGGATCACCTTCTCCACGACCCAGGCGGTCTTCGGCTTCACGAACTCGAACAACGTCGGGGAGATCTTCTACACGAGCATCCAGGCGGCTCCCGCGTTCCTTCCGAGTGTCCTCGCGAAGAAATCGGTCCCCGTCCTCATCCCGTGCGGCATCGACCAGGATCCCCACTTCCGCATCGCGCGGGACGTGGCCCCGAAGCTCGGCTTCCCGAAGCCCGCCCTGATCCACAACAAGCTCCTCCCGAGCCTCTTGGGTCCGGGCGGCAAGATGTCCGCCTCCTTGCCCGCCTCCAGCCTGTTCACCAAGGACACTCCCAGGGAGGCCAAGAAGAAGATCATGAACGCGTTCACGGGCGGTCGCGCGACGGTCGAGGAACAGCGTCGCCTCGGGGCCAACCCGGACATCTGCCCCATCTTCGCCTTCTACGAGTTCGTCTTCGAGCCGGACGACAAGCACCTCGCCGAGGTCGAACGCACCTGTCGCTCCGGCGAGCGGCTGTGCGGGGACTGCAAGTTCGAGCTCTGGGGCAAGGTGGAGCCGTTCCTCAAGAAGCACCGGGCGGCCCGCGAAAAGGCCAGGGACCGCATCGATGATTTCGTCGTGCGGGACTGAACGCGGTCACCCCAGGATGCGCGTGACTTTGAACCCGTTGTCGAAGACGAGCGCATGGTAGTCCGTGTCGTGACGCGCGCCGCGCATCTTCACGACCCGGAGCTGACGCTGCATCCCGAACTCGCCCTGCCGCGCGAGCCGCAGGTGGAAGATTCCGTCGGCGAGGTATTCCTCCTTGTTCTTCGCGTAGACCGCGCGACCCAGGTCCGCGCTCCTAACCGCTCCGGCAGGCAGTTCGCCCAGGAGGAACGCGGT
>JBBSVS010000429.1:0-3594 GCA_038046665.1 Thermoplasmatota archaeon | reverse complement strand
CGTGCTACTACGTGCCACGAAATCGAGCCAATCTGCATCCAGCTATACAAAATATTCTGATATCGAGTTCAACGCATTTTGTATATCTGTAAGCTATTTAAGGAGACTTGGAATAATCCGTCGTATGGAATATTAGTGGGACTTCTTCCTCAACTCCTCGAGGACTTCCTTGGCACGGTCCATTCGTACCTTCTTCTCTTTGACGAGGATCTCCGCCACGCGGTCGATCTCCTCGCCCTTGGCTCCCACGGTGGCCGCGATATTGCGTGCATGGAGGGACATGTGGCCCCGCTGGATGCCTTCCGTGGCGAGGGCGCGGAGCGCGGCGAAGTTCTGCGCCAACCCGACCGAGACGATGACCTCCGCCAGTTCCTGCGCGGTCTTGACGCCCAGGATCCGGACGTTCGCCTTCGCGGTCGGGTGGACTGCGGTGGCCCCGCCCACCAGGCCGACGGCCATGGGCATCTCGATCGTGCCCACGAGGTCCCCGTTCGCATCCTTCTCCCACGTGGTCAGGGAGCGGTAGCCGCCCGACTTCCAGGCGGCGTAGGAATGGGCCCCGGCCTCGATGGCCCGCCAGTCGTTTCCCGTCGCCACCACCACGGCGTCCACGCCGTTCATGATGCCCTTGTTGTGAGTCGCGCAGCGGAAGGGGTCCGCATCGGCGAAGGCGTAGGCCTCCAGGATGCCGTCGACGACGTCCTCGCCGCCGATAGCCTGCTTCGCGAACACCGCGCGGGCCCGCGCGAGACGCTTCATCGCCAGGTTGGAGATGATCCGGAGGTATACGCGGCCGCCCGTCCACTCCTCCAGGTGCGGTGCGACGGCCTCCGCCATCGTGTTCACCGCGTTGGCGCCCATGGCGTCGCGGCAGTCCACGATCAGGTGCGTGATGACCATGGGCCCGCGGGCCGTCTCGATCACGCGGACCTCGACGTCCTTCGCGCCGCCGCCCAGTTTCACCAGGAGCGGGTCCTTCTCGTTGGCGAGGGCGAGGATCTCGTCCCGGTGGGCCAAGATCGTCATGCGGGCGCCGTGGGGGTCCTTGAGCCCGACGAGCTGGATCTGGCCGATCATGATGGGCCCGCTGGACGACGTCGTGAAGCCGCCCCTCTCCCGCGCCATCTTCGCGGCGTTCGAGGCCGCGGCCACGACGCTGGGTTCCTCGATGGCCATGGGGACGAGGTAATCCTTCTCGTTGATCCGGAAGTTCACCGCGATGCCGAGGGGCAGCGGCATCGCGCCGACCACGTTCTCGATCATGCGGTCGACCTGGTCGAAGGCCAGGGCCCCCGTGTTGCCCAGGGTCGCGATCTCCGCGTCGGTCAGCTCGCCGAACTCGCGGATGATTTGCCATCGCTCCTTCGCGTCCTTCTTGTAGAAGCCTGAGACGTCGGAACTCTTCATCCGGGCACCCCGGGCAGGAGAGAGGTTTCCCGCCATAAAGCCATCGTGCAATCCATTGGTCACTTCGCGAATGCGACTCGAAAGGATGGTCACGGCGGCGGTCCGAAAATTCTATGCGGACGGCACCTGTCGGCTGCCGCGCAGGAGGAAGTAGAGGCCCAAGCCGATGAGCGCGGTCAGGAAGACGATGAGGAACCACTGCCCGCCGTTCATCTCGTTTCTCTGGGAATCACGGTAGACCCAGATCCCAAGGAGGAGGTCGAGGACAATGGCGACAGCGAAGTAGATCCCCCAATCAAGGCCGAAGAATCCGGACGCCACGTTCAGACCAAAGACGACTCCCGCGAACACCGGGTCGGACCTCTGCGAGATATACACGCGTTATCACGCACCATATGTAACTCGTTCCTGGTCCGCCCTTTTCAGCCTAGCGCCCGTGAATGAGCCATCAGACCCTCGCGCCGCAGTGCGGACAGAAGGCGACCCCGGGCTGCAGGGCCGCGCCGCAGTTCCTGCATGCCGCCGGGGCGGGTGCCGCGCTCGGCGGTGGTGCCGTCGGAGGCGGGGCCTGCGGCGGGTAGTAACCGGGATACTGGCCAGGATATGGGTACCCCGCCGGCATCACGGGCCGGTCCGAGCGGACGACGATGTAGATGATGAGCCCGATGATTCCGGTCAGGAGGACAATCAAGAGCCACAGGACGCCGCCCATGCCGCGGCTTTCGGCGTCCCGGTACACCCAGATGGCGATGAAGAGGAAGATGATCCAAAACCCGATGATGATGAAGCAGATCGCCCCGCCAAACAATAGGTCAATCTGGAACGGACTTAGGATCCCCGTCGAAAAGGCCACGCAACTCCCTCGCGGCCGGAAACCCGTGAATCTATTTAAAGCCCATTCCGCGCGCACGGTGTCCAGGGGCCGCGAGAGGCGCTTCCGCGGTTCGAGGGTTGTTCGTCGGAAATTATAAGACTCTGCCAAATATTGTACCGGGAGGGTTCATATGGAGGAGCAAAAGGCACCCTCAGGGGAGGCGCCGAAGCCCGCCCCGAAGGGCAAGGGATTGTGGATCGGGATTGCAGTCGTCGTAATCGTAGTGGCCGTCCTCTTGGCTGCCGTGTTCGCGGGGGTATTCAATCCATCCGCGGTCCCGGAGGATAGCATCTTGAGGATCGGGACCGTGCTGACGCTCACGGGCACATCGGGCCTCGAGGTGTTCGGCCCGAAAAATCAGAGAGGCGCGTTGCTCGCGATTGAGGAGATCAACGCCGCCGGCGGCGTATTGGACCGTCCGATCGCGGTCGTCAATGAGGACGACACGGGCGTAGACTCCGTTGCGCGAGACCGCGCGCAGAAGCTCGTTACGACGAACAAGGTCGACGCGATTCTCGGGGCCGTCGGCTCCGGGAAGTGCGCCGCCGCGCTCGAGGTCACGAAGCCCAATCAAGTCGTGCAGATCTCGGCGTCGTGCACCTCGCCTGTGTTCTCGGACCTGACGTACACGGGCGGATGGTTCTTCCGCACTGCGCCCTCGGATGCCCTACAGGGCGTCGTCGCAGCGAACTACGCGTACACGAACCGCTCGCTCCGGACGATGGCCGTGATCGGCAACAACAACCCGTACGGCCGCGGCTTGGCGAACGTGTTCGCGGTCAAATTCGCCGCCCTCGGAGGGACGATCACCCACGTCGGGACCTTCGCCGAAGGCGCGGTGAGCTACTCGTCGGACCTTCAGACTCTGCTAACGCCACTCCCGGAGGCGGTCTACATGGCTGAGTATCCGACCGACGGGCTGAAGATCATGCGCGACTGGGCGGCGAACTCGGCCTGGTCGAGCGTCCAATGGATCTTCTCCGAAGGCGTTCTGGAACAAGCAGGCTTCATCGACAAGCTCGTCCAGCAGGGCATTGACCCGGCACCCTTCCAAGGCAGCGCCCCCGGTGCCTACCTGGGCATCGTCGGCTCGCTGTACGATGGCTTCGAGACTCGGTACAAGGCCCGCTACAGCAACGAGGACCCTGGCCTGTTCACCGCGAACGCGTACGACGCGATCTACCTGCTCGCTGCGGCGGCCGAGAAGGCCGGCACGGCGACGGCAGCCGGCATCGCTGCGTTCATCCGGGCCGTTGCCACTCCGCCGGGGAGCAATGTCACGGGCGGGCAGTGGGCTCAAATCAAGGCGGCCA
>JBBSVS010000428.1:0-7204 GCA_038046665.1 Thermoplasmatota archaeon | reverse complement strand
TTCCAAATTAAAGTCTTCCCCCCTAATCTCCAGATTTATTTCATTCGCGAGCCGAAGGGTGACGGGCTCCTCCGTCCACGTGGGCGGGACCGCGTCCCGCAAGGGCCGGAATCCGTCCACCTGATCCCTCGTGAGGGGGATGACCTGAAGGCCCGTCTTGCCGTGCAGGCTCGAGGGCAGGCGGATGAGGCGCTTGATGTCCGAGGTCACCGGCTCGTCCGTGTCGCCCCGCTGGATGATCCCGTCCAGGGCGACGCCCGCCTGCTCGTCGAGCTTGATCTGCTGCACGTCCTTGACGATGCGGATGAGCAGGTCGCGGCTACGGTCGGAGAGGGCCTCGATCTGCCCCTCCCGCAGGCGGTCCACGCCGCGAATCACGCGGGGTTTCGTCGTGCGGGGCTTGAAGAGGTTCTCGTAGAGGTCCTCCGCGGCCGCCTCCTTGACGCCCTCGAAGGACGTGAGGAACGCAAGTGCCGCGTCGTGGTCCATCCCTTCAAGGGTGGTCGCGAGCTGGTTGGTCCCGCGCGCGATCTTGCCCCGCCACCCGGGGTCCTCCTGGGCCGGGCCCACGACCTTCTTCTTCACGCGTGAGCGGCCCTGGAACTCCCGCTTGTCGAAGGCGCTCTCGCGAAAGGCCGTGTCCACGTCGAGCCCCTTGCCCGTGACCCAGTCCACGATCTCGCGCCGCTCGTGGCTGCCCAGGGCCCACACGCGTTCGTCGAACACGTGGATGTGATAGCCCCGCCCGCCGGAGAAGACGAGGCGCATCTTGTCCTCCTCGAAGCCGAAATCGGCCTTGAGGAAGTCGTCGTAGAGCTTGATGATCCGGAGGCGGATCGCCTCGAGCATCTCCGGGTAGGACATCTTCTTCGCGTTGGGCAGGTGGTCCGCGTCGAGATCGAAGATGAGGTCGGCCCCGAGCCAGCCCTTCTCCTCCATCGTCGGGGCACCGGGCTTCTCGTAGTAGGCGCTCGAGTAGTAGGCGTGGGCGGGCACCTTGCCCAGGAGGAACTCGTTCAGCTCCGACTCCCGCGAGAAGCCGAGGTGGCGGATGACCATCGACGAATTGAAGAACATGAAACCGAACTCGCGCCGCCCGAAGCGGTCGGGGAGGATGCGCTTCGTCGTCGCGTAGTACCTGCGGTAGTGGGACTTGAGGAACTCTGCCGTGGCCTCCTTCGCCGCATCCGCCTCCGCCATGGCGGCGCGCGATGGCCCGTGGCGGGCTTAAGGGTTCGCGGGAGGTCGGCGAAGCGAGGGGGCGCGGGCTAACATGTTAGCCCAACGGGCAAATACCTCCGATCGCCTCCGCGTGGGCGTGGCGAATCGGGTCGTCGCATGGGCCGAGAGCGCGGTCCTCTTCGTGGCCCTCTACGTGGGCTTGCCCTGGGTGGGGCTTGCCCTCGATTCGGTCCTCCGATGGCCTCCGCTCCCAGGCCTCCTGCGAGGGGCCGGAATCGTTCCCCTCGTCCTCGGCGCGGCAGGGGTCACGTGGTGCTTCTTCCTCTTCGTCCGCGTGGGCCAAGGGACTCCGAACCCTATCGTGCCGCCCCGGCGGCTCGTGACCACGGGGCCCTTCGCCTGGACCCGCAACCCGATCGTCCTGTCCCACGCCCTCGCGTCCCTCGGGGTCGCGTTCCTCGTCGCGTCGCCCAGCGCGGTCCTCCTCGTGCTGATCCTGGGCGTCCCCGTCCAGTTCATCACCCGCATCGAGGAGAGATCCCTGGAGGCCCGCTTCGGCCCCGAGTACCGCGCGTACCGGGATTCGGTCCCGCGCTGGCTCCCGCGGCGGCCCCGTCAGAGTCGGTAGGAGACCGTTGCCGAGACCGTGGACGCGGGCTCCGGAGGCGCCTGCTGCAGCTCCTTGAGGCGGACCACCTGGACCGGTTCGCCGCTCAGCAAGCGGCCGAGGCCCTCGATGTGCCCGTCGCCCACGACGGCCACGACGTCGCCCTTCGCGGAGTGGATCTGCCTCAGGACTTCGGCCATGTGGGCGTCCCGCTCGTCGATGAGCACCCGCTTCACCGTCGGCAGCTCGTGGGCGAACTGCTCGATGTACCCGCTCTCGTCCTGGTAGAATCGGTCCAGCTCCTGCTCGACCCGCTTCTTCCGGACGAAGAGCCCGCTCACCGCGAAGACGACGAGGCGCACGCGCTCCTGGAAGGACATGCCGGACCACGCGCGGGAGAGCGTGACGCGGGAGTCCTGGTCGATCAAGGCGACCTCGCTCCCGACCTCCTGGGCGGCCTTCGCGGCGGCGACCATCTCGTCGCCCACCTGGACGCCGTATTGTTCCGCGATGCGGGCCTGGAACTGCGCGAGCAAGCCGAAGACGGACGGACGGGCCGCGCGGGGTCCGCGGTTCATGAGGAACGCGAAGCGTACGGCGTCGAGCTCCAAGGCCACGACCCGCGGCCGGCGGGCGAAGATCGCGGCCCGGATGGACCGCTCCAGGTCGAAGACGTGGCCGACGCCGAGGAGGGTGATCATGGGAACCTCACCGGCTCGTGCGCTCCCGCACCACGCGCCCGTACATGCGCACGATCTCATCCGCGCGGACGCGGCCCTGGCGAATCGTGCGGTAGCGGGTGCGGATGTGGTGGACGATGGCCCGGTCCCGCCCCAGGTCCACGATCTCCCCGACCTCGAACTCCTCGTCGGGCGCGGCGAGGACCTCGTGGGGCACCGTGCGGTTCCGCTTGTTCACGGAGAACTTCACGCGCACGCGGTCCGTCCGCTTGGCCCAGAGCGTCGACACCTCCTTGGCAAGGGCCGCTTCCATCCGCCGTCCCTTGACCTCGATCGCGGTCACTTCGAGCCGCGTGTCGGCGAGTTCGATCTCCTGGCCGAGCTCGACGGGCTCGTCTGGGGAGAACTCGAGGCTCGTGCGCTCGGACGTCTCGAGGAAGCTCACGATGAGCGGGACCTGGATGGGGCGCGGCTCCCGCGTAACCACGCTCCGCACGGTGCCGCACTTGGAGCACTTGACCACGCCCTCGAAGACGATCTCGTCTTTGCCGCCGACCTTGCCCCTGAGCACGCGGTGGGGCACGTCGCCGCAGGTGTCACAGTGGAGGACGAAGGCACTGGGCGCCGCCATCGGGTGAACGAAGGGGGCGGTAGACCAAAAGGGTTGCGTCGCGGGGTCGACCGTCCGTGGGCTAACATGTTAGCCCGGGCTCACAAGGGCCGGCGGAACCGGCCTAAGGTCTCCCGAGGGATGGTCACGGGGCCCATGGCCACCCGCACGCCGAGGCGGCGAAGGCGGTCCGCGAGCTCGTCCGCGTCCCGGGAGGGCAGGGCCAGGACGGACTGCCCGATCCACACCACGCCGGGGCGATGGATGAATCCTTTCTCCTCGCGGACATGCCCGTCCGGAGCCGAGCGGGTCCGGCCGAAGACGATGCGACAGACGTGGACCGCCGCGGAGCGGGAGGCACCCGTGACGTCGTAGGACAGGAGCATGCATGCGGGTTCGTCGAAACCTTCGAGGGTCGTGGAAACCACCGTATCTCGATGGTTATAGCTATATAATAGCTTCCCTCCGGGAGGGGAGTGAAACTACTACCGCGGTTAGTGGCCTAATTTGTTAGCCCACATCCGAGGGGCGAGAGAAGACGTCGACGGGCCTCTCCGACGCTACCCGATCCGCCGCTTCCACCCGCAGTCGCTCGCGAGGCGGCCGAATCGCAGCCGCACGGGCCCGGCACATTGAGGACAGCGGGCCTTCGCCACGAACTTCTCGACCCAGGCTTCGCGCAGCTCGGGGATATCCGCCCGCTCCGCCTCCTCCAGGAGCGACGTCAGCTCCGGGGTCGTCGCCAGGTCCCGCAGGCCCCCGATGGGCGTCGCCTTCCCGACGCGCACCTTCCCCGCGGGGATGCGCATCACGAGGGGCGCGATCACGAAGCCGAAGATCGTCGCGACCACGTGGGCCTGCCAGGCCACGTTCGACCCGAAGGAGATCCCGAATTGGGGGAGGAAGCTCAATACCGTCTCGAGGACGAGGAAACCGATGACCACCTCGAGCACGGGCAGAGAGGGGACGCCGGGCAGGGGCAGGAAGAGCGCGACGCGGTCCCGCGGATACAATCGTCCGTAGGCGCCGAAGATCGCCGAGATCCCGGCGGAGGCGCCGACCAGGATGAGGCCGAACTGGGAGAGGTTCAGGAGGACGAAGCCCGCGGCTCCGACGGCCCCGCCGACGAAGAAGAGGATCGCGAAGCGCAGGGACCCGATGCGCTCCTCGAAGACCGGGGCGATGAGGAGCAGGCCGAGGAGGTTCAGCATGAGGTGGGTCGGGCCGGCGTGCAGGAACTGGAAGGTCACCCAGGTCCACGGCGGAGAGAGGCGTCCCCCGACGTCGATCAGGGCGAGGTCGACGAGGATCCGGTCGTCCGTCAGGACCTGGAGGGCGAAGACGACGAGGATCGCGACGCTCAGGGTGAGGGAGAGGAGGGCCTTCCGCCCGAAGGCGTAGGCCACGGCGACCGCGATGACCACGATGGCCACCGGGGAGAAGGGGGAGACGAAGTCCAGGACCGCCACGGGCCGCGCATCCACGCGCGCGTATTAAGGCCTGTCCCGACCGCCCGCCTCAGACCATCTTGTCGATGATCCGCGCGATCCGCTCCGCCGCGTGCCCGTCCCCGAAGCTCTTCGACTTCGTGCCGCTCGGGTTGAAGTGCTCGATCGCGTGGAGGATGTCCTCCGTCTCCGTGCCCACGAGGGCGTTCCAACCGTCCTCCACGGTCTCGATCCACTCCGTCTCGTCCCGCAGGGTGATGCACGGTACGCCGAAGAAGTAGGCCTCCTTCTGCACGCCGCCGGAATCCGTGACGACCTTCGCGGCCTTCATGAGCAGGGCGAGGAAGTCCAGGTAGTCCACGGGGTCGATGACCTTGACCTTCGACGTGAGCGCCTCCCACAGGCCGAAGGCCTGCAGGTTCTTCTTCGTGCGCGGGTGGACCGGGAAGACGACCGTGCGTCCGCAGTCCGCGAGGGCCTCGACGATGCCCGCGAGGACGTCCTTCTCGTCCGCGTTCGAGGGCCGGTGGATCGTCGTGAGCAGGTAGTCCTCGGGGCGGAGGCCGAGCCTCTCGACGACGTCCCGCGCGCGGGCCGCCTGGGCCATCTGCAGCGCGACGTCGTACATCACGTCGCCCACGAGGTGCACGCCGCGGGTGACGCCCTCCCGCGCCAGGTTGTCCACCGCCGTCTGCGTGGGACAGAAGACCGCGGTCGCCAGGTGGTCCGTGACCACGCGGTTGATCTCCTCGGGCATCGTGCGGTTGTAGGACCGCAGGCCGGCCTCCACGTGGCCGAGGGGAATGCCCATTTTCGCGGCCACCAGGGTTCCCGCGAGGGTCGAGTTCGTGTCCCCGTACACGAGGACGAAGCCGGGCTTCTCGTCCTCGAAGACCTTCTCGAGGCCCTTCATCATCTCCGCGGTCTGCGTGGCGTGGCTGCCCGAGCCGACGCCCAGGTTGTAGTCGGGCCGGGGGATCTCCAGGACGTGGAAGAACACGTCGCTCATGTTCTCGTCGTAGTGCTGCCCCGTGTGGACGAGGACCTCCTCGTTGTGCGCGCGGAGCTCGCGGCTGACCGGCGCGGCCTTGATGAACTGGGGCCTCGCGCCGACGACGCTCGCGATCTTCACGCCTCCATCGGAGCGGGTTTCGGCATTTAACCGTTCCGTCAGGGCCGAGGCCCGCCTTCACGATCACGGAATCCGCCCTGGACTGAGGTGGCTCTCGGCGGCCGCGCTTCGCGTTGAAAGTTTTATCCGCAGATCCCCGTATGAGCGGGCCCGTGAAGGCCGCCGTTGTGGGCTTGGGCTACGTCGGCGTTCCCGTGGCCGCTTCCGCCGCCGCGACCGGCGTGCCGGTCGTCGGGATCGACATCGATCCGAAGAAGGTCGAGGCGATCAACCGGGGCCGCAACCCCCTGCACGGGAAGGAACCCGGGCTCGCGCCCCTGATCAAGGCCCAGGTCGCGTCCGGGCGGCTGCGGGCCACGACGGACATCGCCGCGGCAGGATCGGCCGACGTGGTCGTCGTGTGCGTCGAGACGCCGATCGACCCGGCGACCCACGACCCCGCGTACCGCGCCCTCAAGTCCGCGCTCACGTCCCTCGGGCCTCACCTGAAGCGCGGCGCCCTCGTCTCCATCGAATCCACCCTCGCACCGGGGACCATGGAGAAGGTCGTGCGGCCGACCCTCGAGCGGGCATCGAGGAAGAAGGTGGGGCGGGATCTCCGCCTCGTGCACTGCCCCGAGCGGGTGACGGCGGGCAAGCTCCTCTACAACCTCACGAACCTGCACCGCGTCCTCGGCGCGCAGGACCCGAAGGCGGCAAAGAAAGCCGAGGCCTTCTACAAGCGCTTCGTCCGGGGCGACCTGCACGTGACGGACTGGACGACCGCGGAGGTCGCGAAGACCGCGGAGAACGCGTACTGGGACGTGCAGATCGCCTTCGCGAACGAGGTCGCCCTCATCTCCGAGGAGCTCGGCGTGGACGCGTACCGCGTGCGGGAGCTCGTGAACACGTGCCCGTACCGCGCGATGCTCGTCCCCGGCGCCGGCGTCGGAGGCCACTGCATCCCGAAGGACCCCTGGCTCCTCGTCAGCCCCGCGCTGCATTCCAAGCCCGAGCTCATCCCGACGGCCCGCGGGGTGAACGAATACATGCCCAAGCGCATGGCCCACCTGGTCGAGGAGGCCCTCGCCGCCTCCGGCCGGAGGCTCAAGGGCGCCCGGGTGACGGTCCTGGGCTTCGCCTTCCGGGAGGAGACGGATGACACGCGGAACACGCCCGCCAAGCCCTTCATCCAAGAGCTGCGTCGCCGTGGGGCCGATGTGGTCATCCACGATCCCTTCTCCCGCTCCGAGCGGGGCTACACGATCATGCGGGACCTGAAGGCCGCGGCGAAGGGCGCGGACGCCCTGGCGATCGTCACGGCCCACAGCGCGTACCGGAAGCTCGACCTGAAGGCCCTTCGGCGGATCATGCGTCGCCGCGTCCTCGTGGACGGACGCAACGTCTTCGCGGGTCCCGACGTGATCCGCGCGGGGTTCGTGTACCGCGCAGTCGGCAAGGGCCAGTTCTAGCCGCGGGACCCCAAGGGTCAAGCGCCCCGACGGCCGTGGCGGGCCCTGGGGGGAGCCGGTGCGGCTCGAGCATCTCTTCGACATGGAGCTGAGG
>JBBSVS010000427.1:0-8721 GCA_038046665.1 Thermoplasmatota archaeon | reverse complement strand
GTGGGGTCCACCTTCTGGCCGCACGAAGGGCAGTATGCGGCCTGCGCGGAGAGGGCGGCCCCGTAGTGCTGACAGTGGAGCGAAGTCACGGGTTGGACGAGTGCGCGACGGGAGAATCCGGATAAGAACGTGCTGCGCCGAATATCAAAAGGCGGAGAGCGAACCGCCGCGGGAGGCACCTTCTCCGGCTCAATGCAAGGCATGAACCGAGGGTTCTTGAGGAGGGTCCTTGGTGCCCCCGCGAAGCTCACGGCGCGCTTCTGTGCTCGATGATGCAGCCTCCGATCTCTTCCCCCGCCTCTCGCTGGCGCCTCATCTCCGCCATCCCGACCCGGGTGCGTCGGCTGATCGTCCTCACCTCTCCCATCTCCCTGAGCACGGGGTACATGTTCGTCTTCGTCACGGCCTACCTCCCGCAGATTGGCATCGGCTCCGCGGCCATCGGGCTCATGCTCGGTGCGAACGGCTTCGCGATGATCCTGAGCGCGATCCCCCTCGGCCTGCTCTCGGACCGCTGGGGCCGGAAATGGATTCTCCTCGCGGCGGCGGTGGCGGTGCCGCCATCCCTCCTCGTCTTCGCCCTAACCACGAACGTGGTCTATCTGGTCCTCGCGAACGTCGTCATGGGCGTCGCCGACGGTGCGTTCTTGGCCACGTGGAACGCGATCATCGCAGACCAGACGACCACGGAGCAACGGGACGCGGCCTTCTCCCTCTCTTTCATCCTCGGGAACGTGACGATGGGCGTGGGCTTCGCGCTCCCCCTGGCCTTCCCGCTTGTGCAGGCGTGGACCGGGCTCGACTCCTCCACGGTCCACACAGAGGCGATGACCCTTGCCGCCGCCCTCGCGGTCCTCACCCCGCTCTTCGCATGGCTCCTCCTGCGGGACTACGTGGAAGTGCGGCACGCGAGAGCGAAGCGCGCACGTGGGATGCGGTGGGGTCCTCTCCTCACGTTCTCCGGGCTGAACGGGCTCATCGGCCTCGGAGCCGGCTTCATCATCCCCCTCATCCCGTTGTGGTTCTTCCTTAAGTTCGGCGTCCCGGACACGTTCAGCGGACCGCTCCTCGCGGTCTCGAACATCACGATCGGCCTGGCCGCGGTGGTCAGTGCGGCCCTCTCCCGGCGGTACGGACCCGTGCGGGCGATCGTGATGGCCGAAGGCATGGCGACCGGATTCATGCTCAGCCTCGCCTTCGCCGGCAACCCAGTCCTCGCGGGCGGCTTGTACCTGGTGCGGGCCGCATTGATGAACATGTCCTCTCCCCTGGCCGATTCCTTCCTCATGGGGATCATCGAGCCGGAGCAGCGAGGCTTCGCCAGCGCGATCAACTCGATCGTCTGGCGCCTGCCGAACAGCGTGACCACGATCCTGGGCGGGATCCTCTTCGCCGCGGGCAATTATGACCTGCCGATCTACCTCGCCACCCTCTTCTACGCGGTCGCGGTCACCGGGTTCTACGTGGCGTTCCGGAATGTGAAGCCAGGCACGTGACTCCCTTCCGGAGGCGACCCCCAGACTTTATGCCGGGGAAATCCTCTGCCCCGAAACCGATGCCCGCCTCGAAGACGTCGGAGAGGGCGCTCCTCCTCGAGCTCGCGAAGGACGCCTTCCGCCGCCAGGTGGAAAAGCGCGTCCGCCCGCTCTCGCGGAGCTACGTGGAGCGGTGGATGAAATGCGAGTTCTGGCTCTACCCTGCGGTCGTCTCACGCCACGCGACTGAGCTGCGCGGGTTCAAGCCCGTCGTCCTGGAGGTCCTCCGCCGGACCGGCGTGGACGAGATGCTGGAGGTCTGCCGCCACACGAGGCCCGACCTGACATATCTGTGGCAGGATCCAGCGGCCCGCGAGAAGCTGTCGAAGGAACTGGCGGAGTCAATCAAGGCTGTCGAAGCTCTCTAGTCCGATCGTTGCGGCGTTGGACGGAATCGACGAAGGATTCTTGAAGGACCGCCGGACTCGCTCGGCCCATCATGCGGTCCGGCCGCCCCGGGGCCCCCTCCCTCCGTGCCCCCTTCCTGCAGTTCCCCAGGCTGAGCCTCTTCGCCGCCGTCCCGAGGAAGGTCAAGTGGCTCATCTACCTCCTGTCCTTCCTCACGGTGAGCCAGGGCTTCTACTACGTCTTCGTGAGCGGGTACCTGGTCCAGCTTGGGGTGAGCGGCGCCTCCGTCGGACTCATCCTGGGCACGAGTGGCGCCGTCTTCGTGCTCAGCGCGATCCCCTTGGGCATCGTCTCGGACCGGAAGGGCCGCAAGCGTGTCTTCCTCCTCGGCACGATGGGCCTGCCGCCCGCCCTCCTCGTGTACGCCTTCACCACGGACCTCGCGTACATGCTCGTCGCGGCGGTCGTCGTCGGCGTGGCCCAGGGGGCCTTCCTCACCACATGGAACGCGATGATCGCGGACCAGACGACCCTGGAGAACCGCGACGCCTCCTTCTCCCTGTCCTTCGTGATGACCATCCTGGCCGGCGGCGTGGGGTCCGCGGTCTACATCCTCTTCCCCGCGATCTCGGGCCTGACCGGCGTGGGCCTTGGGACGGTCTACCACGACGCCCTAATCTTCTTCACGGCCCTCGCGGCCCTCTCGCCGATCTCCCTCGCGTTCCTCCTGCGGGGCTTCGAAGAGGTGAGCTATCCGCGTCGCCCACGTCGCGTGCGCGGTCGGAAGATGAGCCTCCTCCTCAAGTTCTCCGCGTTGAACGGGCTCATCGGCCTCGGAGCCGGCTTCATCATCCCCCTCATCCCGTTGTGGTTCTTCCTTAAGTTCGCGGTTCCCGTGACGTACAGCGGACCCCTCCTGGCCGTATCCAACCTGACGATCGGCTTCGCCGCGATGTGGTCCGCCGGACTGGCGAAGCGCTACGGTCCCGTTCGGGCCATCGCCCTGACGCAAGGCCTCTCGACGATCTTCATGGTCAGCCTCGCCTTCGTGCCCGACCCCGCCCTCGCGGGTGGGCTGTACATCGTCCGCTCGGCCCTGATGATGATGTCCTCGCCCATCTCCGACTCGTACCTGATGAGCATCATCGATCCGGAGGCGAGGGGCATCGCAAGCGCGATCAACTCGATCGTCTGGCGGCTCCCGAACAGCGTGAGCACGATCGTCGGCGGTGTCCTCCTCGCGAGCGGGCGGTTCGAGCTGCCCTTCCTCATCGCCGCGGCTTTCTACATCACGTCCATCGCTGCATTCTACGCGGTCTTCCGGGACGTGAGGACCGCCTCAGAGGGCCCACCACCCGCGGCCGCACATCCTTAGTCATGTGTTAGACTTGTTCCCGTATTTGACAACATTCGCTAGCGAAGGGCCGGGCAAAACGATTTTATCGCTCGCCAAGCATGCACCTCCCTCGGGGAGGACGGTTTTTGGACGCGTCCCGGCTAGAGAGGATACCGCCCAACGACGGCAACGGAGGCAAGCGACCTTATCGCCCCGCGAACGAGGGCATCCGGGAGTGGGACCCGAAGCCCCGGCCGGGGAACGTGATCATGATTACCCAGCGGGTCGCGCCCTCGATCCGCAGCGCGGTGGGCTGGCTCTATCCCCTCGAGCACTACGATGAAAAGCTGAGTCTCGATCCCCTCTCCCAGTATGCGGAGCTCCTGATCCTCATGGGCTCCCGCGGTCCGGCGGATTTCGAATCCGTGCGCGCGATCCTCATCGAGGCGCGAGACCGCCTCAACGACCAGGAGTTCGAGAAGCTCCAGGGCTACGTGGACCTCCTCATGGTCGGCCGCATCGGGATCCCGGCCGAGCTGAAGTGAGGCGTGCGGCAAAGACCTCGGCCAAAGCCTTTTGACCGCTCTGCGCCATCCCACACTCATGCGCCTCGTCTTCCTCGGCCCACCCGGCGCGGGCAAGGGCACGCAGGCCGCGAAGCTCGCGGACCATCTGGGCGTGCCCCGGATCTCCACGGGGGACATCCTCCGCCGGAACGTGGCGGACGGGACCGATCTGGGCAAGAGGGCGAAGGGCTACATGGAGGCGGGCACGCTCGTCCCCGACGACCTGGTCATCGAGATGACGAAGCGCCGCCTCGCCGAGCCCGATGCGAAGAAGGGCTTCATCCTCGACGGCTTCCCGCGGACGATCGCCCAGGCGGAGGTCCTCGCGAAGCTCACGCCCCTCGACGCGGTAGTCGACTTCTACCTGGAGCCGGAGGAGCTGATCAAGCGAAACAGCGGTCGGCGGGTGTGCCCGAAGTGCGAGGCCGTCTACCACGTCCTCTCCAACGCGCCGAGGAAGCCGGGGATCTGCGACCGGTGCGGTTCCACCGTCGTCACCCGGCCGGATGACCGGGAAGAGGTCGTGCGCACGCGGATCGAGACCTACGAGAACCAGACCTCCCCGCTGATCCAGTACTACAAGGACCGCGGCCTGTTACGGGAGGTCTACGCTAGCGGCCTGATCGACGAGGTGGTCCTGCGCGTCCGCGAGGCCCTATCGCCCTGAGACGACGGCTCTACGGAGGTAATTTATAGAGCGGACCAATCACGGGCCGCGCCCCTGTAGGCTAGTTTGGATAGGCTAGAAGCTTGCGGAGCTTCAGACTGGGGTTCAAATCCCCACAGGGGCGTCTCTCCCCGCCGTCCTTGCGGCAGGGACCTAACGATTCCGCAAGGGCCTTCCCCCGCGCGTGTATCGTGTCACGTGCGGCGGCCGCTGTGGATTGCAATCTTGGCAACAGTCGGGGGTATGGATCTCGCGTTCGCGATTGGGTTCAGCACAGGGCTCGCGATCGCCTTCGGCGATTGCGGCCCGTCTTCCCTGTACTGCTTCCGTCCTGGATGGTTATGTCCTGCGGTCTGCAGGAAAGGCTGGGACTTGTTTCCGGAGCTCTTCCTGGAAGGTACGGTCGCAGGGCTCGGCGCCGGGGCGCTCGCCGCGTTCGTCCCGGCGATCGCGTTGAAATCGGAGGGCTGGCGGACCGCGACCTGGCTGCGAACTTGGGAATTGGCCCTCGGGGTCGGAGCGTTGTCGTTCCTCGCCGGAGTCAACCTCGTGGCACTCGACCTCCCCGGGCTCGTAGGGGCCGGAGGTCTCTATCGCGTCCTCGGTTACACGTATGTCCTGGGTTTCATTCCCCTGGTGCTCGCGGCGTCGGGGGTGAGCTTCCTCTGGGAGCGCGCACTCCGCGCCCGTCCGACGAATCCATCGATGGTCTAGGCTCGAAATCTACGCGCTGGCCCCGCGGGCGGGCTTCGGCCCGAGGGCCTTCGCTAGCGCGCGGTCCCGCTCCCACTTCGCCTTGACCGATCGCTCGATGGAGGCGATCTGTTCCTCCGTGAGGTGCTTGAACCGGCCTTGGAGCTTGAGGTAGTCCCGCACGGGCATGAAGCGCGGCTCGCGGCTGATCGTCAGCACGCCGTCCTCGAACTCGAGGAGGGCGAAAATGCCCGTCTCCACGGCCAGCTTCGCGAGGTCCACGGTCTTGTCGGAGTCCGCGCGCCAGCCCACGGGGCAGGGCGCGAGCACGTGCAGGTACCGGAAGCCCTTCTTCGCCTTCGCCTTCTCGAGCTTCCTCAGGAAATCGGCGGGGAAGCCGAGGCTCGCCGTCGCCACGTAGGGCACGTCGTGGGCCATCATGATTCGCGGGACGTCCTTCTTGGGCTCGAGTTTCCCGTGGCCCTCCGGGTCCGGGCCCAAGGGCGTCGTCGTGGTCCACGCCCCGAAGGGCGTCGTGCCCGATCGCTGGATGCCCGTGTTCATGTAGGCTTCGTTGTCGTAGCAGATGTACAGGATGTCCTCGTTCCGCTCCGCCGCGCCGCTGAGGGCCTGCATCCCGATGTCCGCGGTCCCCCCGTCGCCGGCGAAGGCCACGACGGTCACGTCGTCCTTCCCGAGACGCTTCAGCGCCCGCTTGATTCCGCTCGCGCAAATCGCACTCGTCTCGAAGAGCACATGGAGGCTCGGGACCCGGAAGGCGTTCAACGGGTACATGTCGCTAAAGATGAGCAGGCACGAGGCGGGCATATATACGACCGTGTTCTTCCCGAGGACCTTGAGCGTCTCGCGGACGACCATCGCGCCGCCGCAGCCCGGGCAGGCCGTGTGCCCCGAGGTGAAGAAGTCCTCCTCCGGCAGCTCCTTGATCGTGGTCACGGGCTCACCCCCCGCGTGCCGATCCACGTGACCCCGCCCGCGCGTCGTCCCTTGCCGATCGCCGCGGCGGTCTTCTTGAACATGAGCTCGACGTCCTCCCGAGTCACGTCCCGCCCGCCAAGCCCGGCGAGGAACCCGAGGATCGGGATGTTGGCCGAGTCGTACAGGGCGTTGCGGACCTCGATGTAGGAGGGCCCGCCAACGCCGTAGGACACCGCGCGGTCGTAGACGCCGAGGGCCTTGAGATGGGCGGTGGCCTCCTTCAGCCGCTCGCTCGGGAACGGTCGGAAGGCGCGCAGCTTGATCATGCCGACCTTCTCGCCCTTCTCCCGCAGGCGGTCGACCATCTCTCGCGCGGTCGACGTGACCGTGCCGATCGTCACGAGGGCGACGTCCGCGTCCTCGAGGCGGTAGGTCTCGAAGGCGCCGCCGTAGGATCGGCCGAAGGCCTTCTCGAAGGTGCGGTCCGTCTCCTCGAGGACGTCCGCCGCGCGCCGCATGCGCCGGTCCGTCTCCCACCGGACCTCCTGGATGTACTCCGGCGGGCTCGCCGCGCCGAGGACGAGCGGTCGGTCCGGGTCGAGGTACGCGTGGACCGGCCTGTAGGGCGGCAGGAAGGCGTCGGTCGTATCCTGGCCCGGCAGGTCCACGGACTCGATCGTGTGGCTCACGAGGAAGGCGTCCATGCAGACCATCATCGGGAGCTCGACCTCCGGGTGCTCCGCGATGCGGTAGGCCTGGAGGACCATGTCGAGCGCCTCCTGGGCGTCCTCCACGTAGACCTGCATCCAGCCGGTGTCGCGCTGGGGCATCGTATCGTTGTACTCGACCCAGATGCCGAGCGGGGCCGCCACCGTGCGGTTGACGACGGACATGACGATGGGGAGGTGCATGGGCGGCGCGACGAAGAGGGGTTCGTGCATGAGGGCGAGGCCCTGGGAGGACGTGGCCGTGTACGTCCGCACGCCCGTCGCCTCCGCCGCGATGACCGCGGCCATCGCGCTGTGTTCCGATTCGACCCTCATGAGCTCCGCGTCGAGCGTGCCTGCCGCGAGGAACTCCGCGAGGTGCTCGATGATCATCGTCTGCGGGGTGATCGGATACGCCGCGATGACCTGCGGTCGGGACACCATGGCGCCCCATGCGGCCGCGTAGTCTCCGGTGACCATGCGCCGCTCGCCCCTAGCTCCCGTCTTCGTCTCGATCATGCCATCACCTCCGCTTCCGTCTCCCGCTCCATCACGATCGCCTTGGGCACGCAGACCGCGGCGCACACGCCGCAGCCCTTGCAGTAGTCGTAGTGGATGTCGACGACCTTGTCCAACCGCTCGATCGACCCGTCGGGGCAGTAGAACCAGCACAGCAGGCAGTTCGTGCACTTCGATTGGTCCAGGATTGGCTTGCTCACCCGCCAGCCGCCCGTGCGGTTCGCCACGGCGCTGCCCACGCCCACGGGCCCGAAGGGCGTGTCCATCGCGGGCGTCGCGAGCCCGGGCGGGAGCTCCTCGACCGTGGGGAGCCACTTGCGGGACTTCGGGTACACGCGGCCGCCGTCGGCGTTGCCCTGGCGCGTGGCCTCGTAGGCCGCCCGCGCGGCCTCCACGTTCCTTGCGGCGATCTCCTTGCTCAGCCGGCGGCCGAAGACCTCCTGGATCCCGACCTCGATGCCCTCCATCGTGATGAGCCCGGTCGCCTTCGCGAAGGCGCCGAGCAGGGCGGTGTTCACCGCGGCCTGCTTCGTGTACTTCAGGGCGATGGACGTGGCATCGACCGTGGCCGACTTCGCGACCTTGGAGAGCACGAGGCGGTCCGGCGACCGGGTCGTGTTCACGATCACCGCGCCGCCGGGCCGGAGGCCCGCGAGCACATCGACGGTCTCGATGAGGCTCTCGTCGAGCACGACGACGAAGTGCGGCTCGTACACCTGGGTACGGGCTCGCAAGCGTTCCTGCCCGAATCGCGCGAAGGCGAGGACGGGCGCGCCGCGGCGCTCCGCGCCGAAGAACGGGAACGCGATGGCCGAATACCCGTCGTGGGACGCCGCCACCGCGAGGGCCTGGGCCGCCATGACGGCGCCCTGTCCCCCACGGCCGTGGAACCGAACCTCATACAACATGAGAATCCGACCTTGACCTTCTCCTCGTCGGACGCGGCTAGGCTCACAAGAACCCTCGGCCCGTATCGTAATTACAGTAGGACGGCATGCGAACAGGTTGGGAAGCCCCGCGCAAGCTATATGCAGGCGGGGTGGGCTAGGTTCATCTCGCGTCCACCGGAGGTCGATTCATGGCTCTCCATCTCGGCGTCAATCCCGACACGGGCGAAGCGATTCGGCTACCCGAAGAGGACCTCCTCCGCCATGTCGTCATCCTCGGCGCCACCGGCTCAGGCAAGACCGTGCTCGCGAAGGCGATCCTCGAGGAGGCCGTCCGCGCGGGCGTGCCCGTGATCGCGGTGGACTCTCAAGGGGACCTGGCGTCTCTGGGGCTCGCACCCACGCAAGATTCCGTGGCCCTCCATCCCGCACCCCAGGACATCGTGGACGGGTACTGGTCTCGCGCGGCGATCTCCATCTTCACCCCGGGCTCGTCGAAGGGTTCCGCCGCAAGCCTGAACCCG
>JBBSVS010000426.1:0-5170 GCA_038046665.1 Thermoplasmatota archaeon | reverse complement strand
ACGCGGGTATCAGGTGCTGTCGGGAGGCGCGAAGCTGATCGTGCCCATCGTGGAGAGCGTGGCGTGGCTCAAGCTGGATGTGCGCACCCTGGACCTGGTAGTATCGGAGATTGTGACGGATGTCAAGAGATCCGGGGCGAGGATCAACATCAAGGCCGTGGCCCAGGTGAAGATCTCCTCCGATGAGGCCACCCTGAACACCGCCGCGGAGAACCTCCTGGGGAAGACGGAGCAGCAGGTGGACGAGATCGCCCTGAAGACCCTCGAGGGCCACGTCCGTGGCGTGTGTGCCACCCTGACCGTCGAGGAGGTCAACTCGGACCGCGACGCGATTGCGTCGAAGATCCTCGGCATGGCGGGGAACGACCTCCGCAACATGGGCATCGAGATCCGGTCCTTCGTGATCAAAGAGATCGAGGACGCGCAGGGCTACCTGAACGCCCTCGGCGTCAAGCGGACGGAAGAGGTCAAGCGAGACGCGCGGGTGGGGAAGGCGAACGCGAACCGAGAGGCCACGATCGCGGAGGCCCAGGCCGCCCAGGAGGCGGAGAAGGCCAACGCCTCCGCCGAGGCGAACGTCGCCCAGTTCCACCGGGACCGGGACATCATCAAGCAGCAGTCCGAGGCCCAGGTGGAGATGGAGCGCGCGAACAAGGAGATCGCCTTCCAGCTCCAGACCGCGAAGCGGAACCAGGAGCTCATCGTCGAGCAGCGGAAGATCGACATCCGGGCCAAGGAGCAAGAGGTCCTCGTCCAGCAGCAGGAGGTCCGTCGGCGGGAGCAGGAGCAGATCGCCGCCGCGGTCGTCCCCGCGAAGGCCCAGGCCGATGCCGTGGCCGCCGTCGCCGACGGCGAGAAGCGCAAGCTCATCATCACCGCGGAAGGCGAGAAGGAACGCGCGATCCTCGTCGCGGAGGGCGAGCGGGAGCGTCTAGCACGGACCGCGATGGGCGAGGCCGAGCGCATACGCCAGGAGGGCACCGCCCAGGCGGACATCATCCGCCTCACGGGTGAGGCGGAGGCCTACGCGATCAAGGCCAAGGGCCTCGCCGAGGCCCAGGCCATGCACGCGAAGGCGGAGGCCTGGGAGCAGTACGGCCGGGCTGCGATCACGCAGCTCATCGTGGAGAAGCTCCCGGAGATCGTGGCGAACGCCGCGAAGTCCCTGGAGACGACCCAGAAGCTCATCATCATGGGCGAACGCGGGCCGTCCCAGCTCGTGGGCAGCGTGGTGGACATCGCCGCGACCGCGCCGGCCCTGGTCAAGGCCCTCACGGGCATGGACCTGGCCGAGCTCGCGGGAAAGCTGAAGGACATCACGAAGTGAGGCCGTGGCGGGCCGTGGGATCGAGTGGTCCTTTCACAAGGACCGCGACCTCAGCATCGAGATCTGGTCCACCGCCGCCCTCCTGGAGGCGGTGATCGCCGCGCTCCTCGACGATCCGGAGAAGCTCAGGCTCGCGCTGGAGAGCCTGACCAGGACGAAGGCGCCCTGAGGACGCCTACAGGTTCATCACGACTACGTCCTTCACCGAGCTCATGCCCTTGAAGGGCAGGATGAACCGGCCCTCGGGGTCGACCTTGAAGCTCGAGGGCTCGACGTTCTCGGCCGGCATCACGAGGACATCCGACAGCTTTCCGCTCTTCGTGTTCACGATGAAGTTATCGATCGTCCCCAGGATTTGACCGTCGTTCGTCATCACGGTCTTGCCCCGGAGCTCCGTGGCAAACTTCTTCATCCCATCACCTGCATCGGTGAGGGCCCTCCGCGGCCCCGCCGCGTCGGGATCCCATCCCTTTGTCCGACAAGTATCGGACGCGGTCTATTTGAGCCTTCCGTTGTTCTGTCAGGCCGTTTTTGACAATCCTGACTCCACTCCGCTCGGCTCCTCCCGTGCGCCCGCCATCCCGTCCCCCGAATAGCTCACTATCACCGGGGTTCACTGCTGGGGGTGCCAGGCCTGCGGCGGGGGAGGGTAGGGTGTCCCGCGCATGCTTTGCAGGTACGGGAGGGCGACGCCCACGGCGCCGAGGATCACGGCGATGAGGAGGAGCCACCACGCGAGGCCTGCGCCCCAGTTGAAGACGTCCGGCGTCGTCGTGCTCCCCCAGAACCCGCCGCTCATGGCCGGGGCCCCCAAGTCCGTGGCCGCGGCGCTGGGTACGGTGAGGACGGGGTAGAACAAGGCCGCCAAGGCGATGAGGACGACGAAGACCGTGAAGATGAGCAGGCCGAGGCGGGGCATCGTCTTCGCCCAATCCGTCGAGAAGAGGGCCGTGACGATTGCGAGGAGGACAGCGTAGACGACGATCAGCGTGAAGGACGCACCGACCGCGGAGGCGAGGACGTGCTGGTCGAAGCTCGGGCCGCTGTAGGGCATATAGGACGATCCGTCGTAGGCGCTCTGGCGGTAGTGATCCGACGACACCCCGAGCCAGCCGTACACGCTCGTGTCCCAGCGCCCCGGGTTCTCCTGATCCGTGACGGCCCACATGGGGGTCGCCAAGGCAACGATGCTGAACACGATGGCCAGGACCATGAAGAGGCGCGAATATCCGAGGGACCACACGCGATGGGCCCACTTCTTCCAGGAAGGCTCCACGGGCATGCCCCCGAGAAAGGATACCTTGGATAAGAAAGGTGCGACGCGATTTCGCTCGAATCAGCGGTAGTACCCGAGGACCTCTTCCTTCTGCCGCCGCGCGGACCCGCGCTCGATGTTCCGGCCCAGGCGCTCGTAGAACTTGACCGTCTCCTCGTCCAGGCTCGGCCTGACGACCTTGATTGCTTCCTGGAATTGCGCCATGGTGACCTTCTTGGCGTTCTTGTTCTCCCGCAGGGCGACCATGGCCGCCTCGCGGGCCAGGCCCTCGATGTCCGCGCCGGTATACCCGTCGAGTTCCTCCGAGAGTTCGTCCAGATCGACGCCCTCCAGGGGCATTGTCTTCGTGTGGACCTTCAGGATCTCCAGGCGCGCGACCTTGTCCGGCGCGGGCACGAGGAGGATGCGGTCGAAGCGACCCGTGCGAAGCAACGCCGGATCGACCATGTCCGGCCGGTTCGTCGCGCCGATGACCACGACGCCCTCCAAGGTCTCCAGGCCGTCCATGGAGGTGAGCAGCTGGTTCACGACCCGCTCGCTCACGCCGCTGTCGTTGTCGAAGCCGCGGCGGTGGGCGATGGCATCGAGCTCGTCCAGGAAGACGATGCAGGGGGCGACCTGCTTCGCCTTCTTGAAGATCATGCGGACGGCCTTCTCGGATTCGCCGACCCATTTGGACATGACCTCGGGGCCCTTGATGGAGATGAAGTTCGCCTCGGACTCGTTGGCCACCGCCTTGGCCAGCAAGGTCTTCCCGGAGCCCGGGGGGCCGTAGAGCAGGATGCCGCGGGGCGGCTTGATGCCCATGCGCTTGAAGGCGTCCGGGTCCTTGAGGGGCATCTCGACCGCCTCGCGCAGCTTCATCTTGATGTCCCCCAGGCCGCCCACGTCGCCCCAGGAGATCTTCGGGATCTCGACGAGGACCTCGCGCATCGCGCTCGGCTCGACCTCTCGGAGGGCGTCCTTGAAGTCCTCCGGGAGGACGCGCATCTTCTCCAGGGTCTCCGCGGGGATGGGCTTCTCCAGGTCGATGTCGGGCAGGTAGCGGTGCAGGGTCTTCATCGCGGCCTCCCGCGCGAGGGCGGCCAGGTCCGCGCCCACGAAGCCGTGGGTCACGTCGGCGAGCTCGGAGAGGAGCCGGTCCCGGTCCTCCTCCGTGCCCTCGATGGGCATCCCGCGGGCGTGGATCTGGAGGACCTCCTTGCGGCCCACGCGGTCCGGGACGCCGATCTCGATCTCCCGGTCGAAGCGGCCGGGGCGGCGCAGGGCCGGGTCGATGGCTTCATCCCGGTTCGTCGCGCCGATGACGATGACCTGGCCGCGGCCCGAGAGGCCGTCCATGAGGGTGAGCAGCTGCGCGACGACGCGTCGCTCCACCTCGCCCGTGACCTCCTCCCGCTTCGGGGCGATGGAGTCTAGCTCGTCGATGAACAGGATGGACGGCGCGTTCTTCTGGGCCTCCTCGAACTTCTCCCGGAGGCGCTCCTCGCTCTGTCCGTAGTACTTGGACATGATCTCCGGGCCCTGGATCGAATAGAAATTGGCCCCGGCCTCGTTGGCCACGGCCTTCGCGATCAGGGTCTTGCCGGTGCCCGGGGGACCGTAGAGGAGCACGCCCTTGGGCGGATCGATCCCGAGACGTTCGAAGAGCTCCGCGTGCTTGAGGGGGAGCTCGATCATCTCGCGGACCTTCATGAGCTCCTCCTTGAGCCCGCCGATGTCCTCGTACGTGACCGTCGGGGTGAGGACCTCGCCCTCGCGGACAGGCTCCTCCTTCATCTCCACGATCGTGTCGTCCTGAATCTGGACGATCCCCTTTGGGGCCGTGCTGATGACCATGAAGGGCAACGCGCCGCCCATGAGGGCGATTCCGGGCACGATGACCACGTCGCCCTTGTTCAGCGGGCGCTTCAGTAGGCCGCGCTTCACGAAGTTCTCGATGCCCTGGCCGAAGGAGATCTTGTGCCCCTCGCTGATGATCGGCGCGATCGTGATCCGCTCCGCCTGGAGGACCTCGGCCTTCTTGACCTCGACCTTGTCTCCGAGGCTCACGCCGACGTTGCGGCGCACGAGGCCGTCGATGCGGATGATGCCCTTGCCCTCGTCCTCCTGCATGACGCGGAAGAGCTTCGCCGCGGTGGACTTCTTCCCGATGATCTGGATGATCTCCCCCACGTCGACGCCGAGAGCGAGGCGGGTCTTCGTGTCCACGCGGGCGCGGCCCAGGCCCACGTCGGACTGGGGGGCCTCGGCTACCTTCAGAATGACCCTTTCGGGCACGCCGCTTTCAACCCCACCGACCTATTTCAGGGTTGCGGACCTATAGTCGCTCTGGCCATGGAGAACTCGGCGACACGGTTCAGCTGGATGGCGCGCGGCGCTCCTTGACCTCGCTCGACTCATGGACCACAAGGTCGTGGGCCTCGACAACGGCGATGCGGCAGGGGGGCCCGACGTGGACGTCGTCCCCCTTCACGTACGCCGCGGTGGTTCCTTCGAGATACACATCGTCGCCGACGATCCGCTCCGCGGTCAGTTCTCCCCGGACCCGGAGGAAGCCGCCGGTC
>JBBSVS010000425.1:0-9123 GCA_038046665.1 Thermoplasmatota archaeon | reverse complement strand
GGTGCGCCGCCAGGACTCGAGCTCGAACTTCCTCGCGCACACGCGGTAGACCTTCCCCAGGAACCAGTCGCCCCAGAGTTTCGAGATGTTGTCCACCTGGAACGTCGCCTCGGCGAGGTCCATGCGCACGTCGGAGAGCTCCTTGACCCTCTCCCCCGCACTGCGGAAGAGGGCGCTCGGACCCGAGAGCTCCTCCAGATCGTCGTAGGCCTTGTCCACGACCTTGTCGAGATACGCGTCGTAGGTGCGCAGCTTAAGGAGCTGGAGGTTCGCGATCTCGAAGACGGCGAGGGTGTCCTCGTAGGAAGCGGTGGGTTCGATCACGAGGGCCGCGTCCCACTCCACGACGACGAGGTCGTCCTGATAGTAGGACAGCCAGGCCTTCCAGGTGTCCTCGACCTCCTCGTCGCTGATGTCGTCGGGCCTCGGGTCGCTCGCGAGGAGGGCGGTCACCTCGCGCCGCCATTCCTCCTGGAACGTGCGCACGGGGTGCTCGGAGACCGTGATGCAATACACGACGTAGGGCTCCGGTTCCACCTTGACGTCGTAGGAATCGTGCATGTAGGGTACGAGATCCTCCTCGATGCGCCCTGCGATGCGCGCGCCGTATTCGTCGAGGGTCTCCTCCTTCTCGCCGCCCCGGATGCGCAGGCTCGCATAGGGCCGCAGGTCCCGCAGGTTCGAGGCCTCGAAGGCGGTCCGCAGCACGACCGCGAGGGCGCCCACGCCATACAGCTTGACGGCGACGTTGAGGGTCATCGGACCCAGGTTCGAGTCCACGTTGCGCTGATCTACGTAAACGAGGAGGGGCTGCGCGAAGCGCGCGTACCGTGGCGCGGCCCGTTCGGCGACGATCCTTCCGGAGAGGAACGGCATGTCCACGCGCCGCTGTACCTCCCCGAGGTCCACGGACGCCCCGATGTCGAAGAGCCGATAGTAGACGACCTCCCCCTTCATTCGCCGTACCTCCGTTGCCGCTGTTGGTAGGAACGGAGGGCGCGGAGGAAATCGATCTTCCGGAATCCGGGCCAGTAGACGTCGACGAAATACAGCTCGGAGTAGGCGAGCTGCCACAGGAAGAAGTTGGAGATGCGTTCCTCACCGCTCGTACGGAGCACGAGGTCCGGGTCGGGGAGGTCCGCGGTGTACAGGCGCCGCGAGAAGAACTTCTCGTTGATGTCGTCCGGCAGCACCTTGCCCGCCTGGGCATCCCGCACCACATCGCGAATCGCTTGGAGGATCTCCTCTCGTCCCCCGTAGGCGACGGCCAGGTTGAAGCGGTAGTCGTCGTAGTCCTTCGTGCGGTCCTCCGCGTACTGGATCGCGGCCTTCACGTCGTCGGGGAGGATCTCCCGGTCCCCGAAGACCTTGATCTTGATCTTGTTCTGGTGCACGCGGGAATCATCGCCGACCCTGCGGAAGTTCTCTGCAAACAGATGCATCAGATGCTGGACCTCCTCCGAGGGCCGCTTGATGTTCTCCGTGGAGAAGGCGTAGACCGTGAGGATATGCACGCCCACCTCGAGGCACCACTCGAGGACCTCCTCGAGTTTGTCCCGCCCCCGCGTGTGCCCGTCCAGCGTGTTGCCGAGGCCGATCTCCCGCGCGAACCGGCGATTCCCGTCCATGATGATCGCCACGTGGTTCGGGATCGGCGCGGACTTCACCTGGTGGAGGAGGCGCCGCTCGTAGGCCTGGTAGGCCGCGTCACTGATGATCTTGGAAGGGTCGAGACGGCGGGGCAAGCGCGTGCCCATCAGGGCGGTTCTATTTATCCGTTCCTTGGGGTGTCCGGGAGTCGCGGGAGGCCTCGCCTCCCGGCGAACGTCCGCTCGCGGAGCGGTTCCCGCGCGAGGGCCCCTCCCGCAAATATTTAAGTAGCGAGGCTCGGTTGAGCGGCCCGTCCCTTTCATTTATTGCGCGTGTGACTTAGCTTGACCTTATCGATGAAATTGAGCCAGTACCAGGACCTGTACCGGAGGCTCGCGACCGCCGAGGACATCGACTTCCTCGCGGAGAACTTCGGCTACGACAAGGAGCTCCTCCTCGTCATCTACACCCAGCGGATCGTGCGGGACACGACGAAGAAGTTCTACCGCGTGAAGGCCCAGGTGAAGCGCTTGGCCTTCCTGTGGCAGAACGGGGAGAGCCTGACGTCCATCGCCCGGAAGTTCGAGTTCCCTCCGATCCTGGCCTCCCTCATGATCCTCGAGCAGCGCAAGATCCCCCGGAAGCAGTTCTGGAAGATGATCCGCGACCCGGCCGGCGTGCGGGACCGCCGCCTGAGACGGGAGCTCGAGGAAGTCGTCGCTGCGGACATCGTCTATTCCCTGGCCGGAAGCGCGCGGCAGTTCGCCCGCGGCCGATGGGGGGAGGCCAAGCTCCAGAAGTGGCTCAACGACCGCGGCCTGAAGTACGAGACGGAGAAGGAGTTGCGGGCCAAGTACGACAAGACCCCGGACATCCTGTTGCACAAGCCCCTGGAGCTCAACGGTTCCAAGAAGTACTGGATCGAGTCCAAGGCGATCTTCGGGGACCCCTACGAGATCCGGCGGCACATCAAGAAGCAGCTCGGACCCTACAGCGAGATGTTCGGCGACGGTTCGGTGGTGTACTGGTTCGGCCACGTCGACGACCAGGAGTACGACCTGCCCGAGGGCGTGGACATCCTGGACGGAGATTTCTTCGAGAGCCCGTTCCAGCCCTATCCGTACGTGCCCGTGAACGAGACGCCTCCCGAGGAGGCCCCCGTCGAGGCGGGCGCGGCGGACCTGGAAGAATAGAGAAAACCACCGGCAAACGTTTAAGCCCCCCTCTTTCATCCTCGCTCCGCATGCCTGAAGAAGAGGTCTTCCGTGTTCGCACGCCTCGCCTCAAGGAAGGCGAGATCATGGGCATCGCGGACCAGCTCATCGGCGCCTCGCGCATCCGCGTGATGTGCTCGGACGGGAAGAGCCGCCTCGGCCGAATCCCGGGGAAGCTCAAGAAGCGCATGTGGATTCGCGAGGGGGACCTCGTCGTCGTGAAGGTGTGGGAGTTCCAGGACGAAAAGTGCGACATCCGGCACCGGTACACGAAGACGGAGGCCTCGTACCTGAGCCGGCGGGGCGTCATCCCGAAGTCCATCAACATCTTCTGAGAGGCCCGCAAAGCTCTTAGTGCAGCGGCCCGTACGATGCCTCCCTCGATGTTCGACGAACGCGCGCTCCAGCGCCTCGAGGCCCAGGTCGATGCGCTTCGGACGCGGGAGAAGGACTCCGACGCCCTCAAGACCTACCATCAGGTCTTCGATCGAGCGTGCCTGCGTGTCCTCCAGCAGCTCATCAACGACGGCGTGCTGGCCACCCTGGACTATCCCGTGAGCACGGGCAAGGAGGCCAACATCTTCCACGGCACGGGCGACCGCCGAGCAAAGGCGGTCAAGATCTACCGAATCGCCACGGCCACCTTCAAGAACATCGCCACGTACATCGAAGGCGACCCGCGTTTCAAGCGGGTGAAGCGGGGCACGAAGCCCACGATCTTCGCGTGGGCCCAGAAGGAGTACCAGAACCTCGTGCGCATGCAGGAGGCGGGCGTGCGCGTGCCCTCGCCGGAGCGGGTGGAGGCCAACGTCCTCGTCATGGAGTACATCGGGGATGAGACGCAACCCGCGCCGCTCCTCCGTGAGATCGTGATAGACGATCCTCACTCCGTCTACAACGACGTCGTCGACAACATGAGGGCGATTCGGAAGGCGGGACTCGTGCACGCGGATCTCAGCGAGTACAACCTCCTCTTCTGGGACGAACGGGTCATCGTGATCGACGTCGGTCAGGCGGTCCTCTTCAATCACCCCCGGGCTCCGGAGTGGTACAAGAGGGATATCGCGAACATCGCTCGGTTCTTCCACCGAAAGGGCGTGGACGTGACTCCCGCGTCACTTGAGGAGGCCCTGGGGGCCGGCTGAGATGCTCTACGCGCGAATCCCTTCGG
Organism: Thermoplasmatota archaeon; assembly: GCA_038046665.1. Lineage (GTDB taxonomy): Archaea > Thermoplasmatota > Thermoplasmata > RBG-16-68-12 > RBG-16-68-12 > RBG-16-68-12. The sequence goes on along the minus strand of JBBSVS010000425.1, from coordinate 5,148 downwards.
AACGGGTGGGCGTCCTCATCGGTCCTGAGGGCGTGACGAAGCGTCGCCTCCAGGAGGCCACGGGCACCCGCGTCGACGTGGACTCCGGGTCGGGCGAGGTCACGATCGACGAATCCAAGGTCAAGGATCCCGTGATGGCGCTGAAGGCTCGGGACATCGTCCAGGCAATCGGCCGCGGCTTCTCGGAGGTACGGGCCTTCCGCCTCCTCGACGACGACGCGTATCTGGAGGTCCTCGACATCAAGGACTTCGCCCGCTCGAAGGCCCGCATCGAGCAGGTGCGCGCCCGGGTGATCGGCACTCGGGGCAAGACGCGCCGCCTGGTCGAGGAGCTCACGAGCGTGGAGATGTCCGTCTTCGGACACACGGTCTCCCTCCTGGGACCGACCTTCGAGATGGCGATCGCCCGCGAGGCGGTGATCATGCTCCTGCGCGGGAGCGAGCACGCGACCGTGTACCGCTTCCTCGAGCGGAGGCGCGCGGACATCAAGGCCTGGCAGATGGGCTTCTGAGGGGAGCCCAGGATAGTCTTTTAGCCCATGGAGCCCCATCGCGGCGGCGATGGCCAAGGGGGATGCTGCGACCCTCGTGGATTCCTACCGGGCGGCGCTTCGGGACGCGTTGGCTCGCTTCGACGAGGCGTCCCTGCTCCGACTCCGGGGAGACCTCCAGGTGGTCTCCCGCTGGTTCGAGGCTCGCACGGATTCGCAGCGGGCGAAATCCGCAGAGGCCGCCCTGGACGCGGTCTCGCGCTTCTACTCCTTCGGCGTGGAGGTCGTCGGCTTCTCCACGTCGACCAAGGCCGCCGACACGGCGAGCCTGTACGACCTCGCCTCCGTGGGCGTCCTCGGGGTCGAGAACATCCTGACCGCAGAGCACGGGTCCCTCATGCGGTTCCTCATGAGCGGCCTTTCCGCGGGCCTCATGTTCCTGGGCAGCCGGGAATACGTCCGGGGGAGCATCTCCGTGCTCGAGGCCACCTACAAGGCCCACGCGCTGAGCGTGCGGGACGCCCTGTGGGCCCTCGCGATGGACTTCCGCGGGTCCGGGGACCTGGGCTCGATCCGGGAGGCGCGGCAGGCCATCGACGCCCTCTTCGCCAAGTTCGACGACCCGTCGGTCCCGGTGCCCACCAAGGTGTCCCTCCTCTACCAGCTCTACGGCCTCGTGGCCATCGTCCGATGCGCCCAGCTCCTCGAGGACCTACGGGGGCTCAAGTGAGCCCGAGTCGTGAAAAAATCGTTATATAACTCACCGGACTACAGCGCCCTGGGGTGGAGAACTGCCCAAGTACGTCTATCTCTTCGAGGAGGGGAGTGCCTCCATGCGGGACCTCCTCGGAGGGAAGGGAGCCGGGCTCGCGGAGATGACCCGCCTGGGCCTTCCGGTCCCGCCCGGGTTCACGATCACCACCAAGGCCTGCAATGCATACAGCAAGAGAAACCGGTTCCCGCCCGGGCTGCTCAAGCAGGTGGAGGAGGGCGTCACCTCGATTGAGGCGAAATCGGGCAAGATGTTCGGCGCCTCGTTGAACTCGCTCCTCCTGTCGGTCCGGAGCGGCGCGAAGTTCTCCATGCCCGGGATGATGGACACGGTCCTGAACGTCGGGCTCAACGACGAGACCGTGCACGCCCTCGCGACGCTCACGTCCAACGAGCGCTACGCCTGGGACTCGTACCGCCGCCTCCTCTCCATGTTCGGGCGGATCGTGAAGGATATCGAGGGGCACAAGTTCGAGGCCATCCTGGATCGCTACAAGGAGAGGACGGAAGGGAAGAAGGACACGGACCTGACCACGGACATGCTCCGGCACATCGTCGAGGAGTACAAGGCCCTCTACCGCGCGGAGCTCAAGGAGGATTTCCCGCAGAAGCCCAGGGACCAGCTCCGCGAGGCCATCGCCGCGGTCTTCCGCTCCTGGAACGGGAAGCGCGCGGTGGACTATCGTAACTTCAACAAGATCCCCCACAACCTCGGGACGGCGGCGAACGTCCAGAGGATGGTCTTCGGGAACATGGGCCCCGACTCCGGCACGGGCGTGGCCTTCACCCGCAATCCGTCCACGGGCGCGAAGGAGCTCTTCGGCGAGTACCTCGCCAACGCCCAGGGCGAGGACGTCGTCGCGGGGATCCGCACGCCGTACAAGATCTCCGAATTAAGGGAGCACTCCTCGGCGATCTACGACCAGTTCGTCCGCGTGTCCGAGCTCCTGGAGAAGCACTACCGGGACGTGCAGGACATGGAGTTCACCGTGGAGCGTGGGAAGCTCTTCATGCTCCAGACGCGGAACGGCAAGCGGACCGCGCAGGCCGCGGTGAAGATTGCGGTGGACATGGTCCGGGAAGGCCTCATCACGAAGGAAGAGGCCCTGCTCCGGGTCGAGCCTCTCCATGTGATTCAGCTGCTCCTGCCCCGGTTCGACGAGGCGGCGAAAGAGAGCGCCAGGCGGGAGGGTCGGTACCTGGCGAAGGGCCTCAACGCGTCCCCGGGGGCCGCCACCGGCTACGTCTCCTTCGATCCCGACGAGGCGGAACATCTCGGTCATGACGAGAAGAAGCCCGTCGTCCTCGTCCGGGTCGAAACCTCTCCGGACGACGTCCATGGGATGCTGCACTCGAAAGGCATCCTCACCGCGCACGGCGGGGCGACGAGCCACGCAGCGGTCGTCGCACGCGGCCTGGGCCTCCCCTGCGTGGCGGGGTGCGAAGCTCTCCGGATCGACTACGACGCCGGGGAGTTCCGAGTCGGCGAGAAGGTCGTGAGGCGCGGGGACTTTGTGTCCATCGACGGCACCACGGGCGAAGTCTACGAAGGCCCGATCCGGACGATTGAACCGGACTTCGACCGGGAAGAAAACCTCAAGACGCTGCTCTCCTGGGCCGACGAGATGCGGCGCCTGCAGGTGTGGGCCAACGCGGACTACCCGAGAGATGCCCAGCGGGCCCGCAAGTTCGGTGCCCAGGGCATCGGCCTGTGCCGTACCGAGCACATGTTCTTCGAGACCGAGAGGCTCCCCATCGTTCACGAGATGATCCTCGCGGCGCCGGAGTACCGTCGTGTGTCCGCGCAGCATCGGGCCCTCCAGGCGGAGATCGGGTCCGCCAAAGAGGGGAAGCGGGCGGAGCTCGAGAAGAGGTTGGACCTGCTCGGGCCCGCCTTCGAGGACCTGTCGCGACGCTACCTGGGATCCCTCGAGAAACTCGGGGAGCTGCAGAGGGAGGATTTCGTCGGCATCCTGCGGGCCATGGCCGGTTTGCCGGTCATCATCCGCCTCATCGATCCGCCCCTCCATGAGTTCCTCCCGAACTACGAGACGCTCCTCGTGCAGGTCACGAAGCTCCGCCTCGCCCGCAGCGACCCGCAGATCCTCACGAGGACGGCGGCATCCGAGGAGGACCGCGTCTTCCTCGACGAGGTCCAGGAGGCCGGGAAGGGCGACCTGGCCCGAGGCATCGAGGTCCTTCTTCCGGAGAAGGAGCTCCTGCTCGCCGCCGTCGCGGCGATCCGCGAGGCGAACCCCATGCTCGGCCTCCGCGGCTGCCGGCTCGGCATCACCTTCCCCGAGATCACGGAGATGCAGGTCCGCGCGATCTTCGAGGCCGCGTGCCTGCTCAGGAAGGAAGGCGTCGATGTCCACCCGGAGATCATGATCCCCCTCGTGGGGCACGTGAACGAGCTCAAGGACCAGCGGGACGCGCTCGAGGCGCAGGCGAAGAAGGTCATGGAGCGGGCGGGCGTGGCCGTGGACTACAAGTTCGGCACGATGATCGAGATCCCGCGGGCCGCACTGACCGCAGACGAGATTGCCGAGTACGCGGAGTTCTTCTCCTTCGGAACGAACGACCTGACGCAGACGACCTTTGGATACAGCCGCGACGACGCGGAGGGCAAGTTCCTCCTGTCCTACGTGGACCGCAAGATCCTACCCTTCAACCCCTTCCAGTCCTTGGACCGGGAGGGCGTGGGCCAGCTCATGCGGATGTGCGTCCAGAAGGGACGCAAGGTGCGGTCCAGCCTGGAGATCGGGATCTGTGGAGAGCACGGCGGCGATCCCGCCAGCATCGAGCTCTGCCACGAGCTCGGCCTCAACTACGTCTCCTGCTCGCCCTTCCGCGTGCCCGTGGCCCGACTCGCCGCGGCCCACGCGAAGCTGAAGCACGAGGTCGCCAGGACGGAGGACCGCTGAGGCGGGGCCGGGGGCGATGGCGAACCTCGCATCTTCTCCCTACTTCCTCCTGGTCCTAGTGGCGTCCGCCTTCGCCCTCCCGCTCCTCTTCGTGTGGTGGATTCGGAACACGAAGCGCATCGGTCGGCAGCCGATGCCCATCGTCCTCAAGGCCTTCATCTGGGGCGCGGTCTTCAGTGTGATCATCGCCCTGGTCTTGGAGCTCCTCCTCGGGGCCGCCGCGGAGAGCGCAGGGCCGCTCTACGTGTTCCTCTCCCAGCACTTCACCGACCCGAAGACGATCTTCCTGGTCGTCGTGCTGGCCCCGTTTGTCGAGGAGGCGGCGAAGGCGGTCAGTGCCCGGACGGGGAAGCCTGTGGCACGAGCCCGTGTGGACGGACTCGTGTTCGGTGCGGCGGCTGGGCTGGGATTCTCCGCCACTGAGAATCTCTTCAACGGACTGTCGGTCCTGACCGTCGCCGGCGGAGGCGCGTCCGCCTCCCTCGCGGTGATCGCGATCCGCTCCTTCTCCTCCTCCCTGCTCCATGCGAGTGCGACCGCGGTCACCGGCTACGGCCTGGCCACGGGCTGGCTGTCCGGGCGCCGTTACGCCTTCGTGCCCTACTACCTCGTCGCGGTCACGATGCACGCGACCTACAACTTCCTCGCGAGCTTCGGGGAAACCTTCACCCAGTACGGCGACTTGGGCACGTTCGTGGGGTTCGGGGCCGCAATCATGTTCGCCGTCGTCGCCGTCACGCTCGTGCGCTACAAGCTCGCGTATCGCAGACCCGCCCCAACGAGGTAAGTCCATGAGCCACGTCATCACCGTCGGAGGACGCCGCATCCATGCCACGAAGGTCGTGTGCGTCGCCCGCAACTACGCGGACCATGCGAAGGAGATGAACACCCCTGTGCCCACGGAGCCGATCTTCTTCCTCAAGCCCACGACGGCGCTCCTGCCGGGCGGCGGGAGCATCCTG
>JBBSVS010000424.1:0-2048 GCA_038046665.1 Thermoplasmatota archaeon | reverse complement strand
ACCTCCCGGAACACGCGGGGCGGGACCAAGAAGGGGTTCGAGAGCTGCGCGAGGACCTCGAGGACCCCCGCCTTCGCGAGGTACATCAAGGGGGTGGCGTCGAAGACGAACGCCTCGCGGCCAGGGTCGGCCAAGGGACTCAATCCCGTCTGCGGGGCGCGGGGAGGTCCTCCGCGAGTTCGTCGGCCACCCAGGGAATCCTCCGTTCCCGGACGAGGTCGGCGAACTCCCACAGGTTCATGCGGGCGATCTCGGCGGCCCGCCCGAAGGAAACCTTCCCCCGGGCAAGGAGGCGGAGGGCCCGCTCCTGGCGGACCTCCGAGAGGCCGACGTGGAGCAGCTTCCGGAGGGCTGCGGACTTCTCGAGGTGCTCCTCCCGCATGATTTCCTCCAGCTCCCGCTCCATCTCCCTGGAGATGCGCGCGGAGACGGTGACTTCCGTCATGAGATGAATGTATGCATTGTATACAAATAAACCTTCGCCCCGGCCCGCGCTCACGGAGGCGGGGGGAGGAGGATGGACGGGTCGTCTCCGGGGACGGCTCCGCCCGCGCGACGGCGGGCACGGGCCGCTTCCGCGTCACCCGCCACCGGGGCGGCCGCCGCAGGGCGAGGGCGACGAGCACGGAGAACACGGCGGCGAGCTCAAGGGCCCTGGAGCGGCGGATCCCGCTACGAGGCCATGATCCCGGAGGGGACGTCTCCCTGCGGCGGGGCCCTTCAAAGCAAGTACTGCGTCGCGGGCCGGAGCGTCCGGGCGACGGTATCGACCTCGTAGCCGAGGCCCTCTAAGGCGAAGGCGCCAAGGAGGGGGACGTCCGCGGCTTCGCCGAAGACGATGCGGCTGTGGGTCTTCCGCCCGTCATGAGCGATCCCGGCCCAACCCACCTTCCGGGTCTGGCGCGCCCCGTTGGCAAGGGTGAAGGTGATCTCCTCCGAAGGCCGAATCCCGAGGCGCTCCGCCACCGAAGCCGGGACGACCGGATAGGTGGCGCCCGTATCCACGACCAGTTCCATCTCTTGACTGCGGGGCTCGTCCTCCAGGTTGTAGACGGCCACGCGGACCCGGAAGAGACCCATGGCGGGAGGCTCAGGGTGGGCCGCGTTATTATAGTTTCTCTCGGGTCTCGCGAACGTGGACGCTCCGCGCCAGATCCCACGCAATCGGCCGTCCGTCGCGGGCTTTCCCCGGCTGGCGGACCGCGGCTCGAATGGCGGCTCGGAAGCCTTGCGCTCGTCTCCCGTCCTGGGGAATCCATGCAGGCCTCCAGTGCCGCGGACAGGGGGCCCGTGGCCCGGGCGAGGGCCTCCATGATGGTCACGCCGGCCCCGTGCGGCAAGGGCGTCCGCTGACGAAATCGATAGGCAGTGCACAAGATCACGCCCGCTCGGGGCCTGCCACGAACCTCTGCTAGAGGCGCGGGTGAGGAACCATCGATGGGTCGTCCTCACGGATGGCTCCTGCCATCGGGACCACAGACCCGGGCCCGGAAGGCTCCCACCGCACGTCCGACCCGTTCCCCGCGAGCACGTCCGGAATGTACGCGTTCACGAGGAACGCGAGGGGGATGGGCTCTCGGAGGTGGCGGTCGGGATAGGCCGCGGGGACCGTGCGCTTCCGCGTGACGCGCCAGCGCGGCGGCCGCCGGAGGGCGAGCGCGGCGAGGACGGAGACCACGGCGCCGAGCTCGAGGGCCCAGTACAGGTAGATCCCGGGGATGAGGTCGAGGTCGCGGGCGGAGCGCCGAGCGATTGCGGGCCCGACGATGACGCCCAGCAGGATGAGCTGGGAGGTCAGGATCCCCAAAATGGTCGCCGTGGTGAGGCCGGAGAGGCCGTCCTGGAGGGGGTTGAAGACCGTGATGAGAGCGAAGTACGCGGTGCCGAGGACCATGACGAGGGGCGAGACGAGCTGGAGGAGGACGTCCATCCGGACCCTTCGTCCCATCCGGGGGTTCCGCACCTGCCGGAGGGCCCGGGGGAAGGCCTGGAGGGCGCCGCCCCACCATCGCTTCGCATCATCGGGCGGAGTGTAGGCGGCTCCCTCA
>JBBSVS010000423.1:0-1306 GCA_038046665.1 Thermoplasmatota archaeon | reverse complement strand
CCTACATGAGCCCCATCGCCCCGCCGGCGACGGGTCCCACGCCAACCTCGAGACGCCGGGCAGCGGGCACGGCATCCAAGAGTCCTCCGACGAGGGAGCGTAGCGCATAGGCGAGGACGCGCGCGTCCGCGCGAAGACGCACTCCCGAGGACACGACGCCCAACGTTAGCCGGGAGGGCGCTCTTTCCGCCGCCTGGATGTCCGCAACGACGCCGGAGGTGAGTGCGGCCAAGTCGACGTTCGAGGGACTCCGCTTTCCGCCCCGCTGCAGACCGTGCAGGTCGATAAGGAACCGCCGGACCCGCGAGGCCTCCTCCGAGATCACACGCGCGGCGAATACAACGGCCGTGGCTCCTTTTTGCTCGCCGAGGTATCGAAGGGACTCCGCCTGACCCTGGATGGCTGCCAGCGGTCCCTCTGCCTGAGCCGTCATGGCGAGGGCCACCTCTCCAAGCGCAGCCAGGCGAGCGCGCTCCACCGCTATAGCGCGATCGCGCCGGCTCGAGTCGGCAAACCGCCCCACCAGCATCCCGACCACCGGAAGCAGGACGAGTTCAAGCGCGGGATCCACCACCGGCGCTCCCGCCCGAACTAGCAGCCCGAGGTGCGGGACGTATCCCAGCAGAGCTGCTGCCGAGGCCAGCAACCCGCCACGGAGCCCAAAGGCGATCGCCGCCCCAATGACCGGCACATAGAACAGTCGTCGGAGCAGATCGTGAACGCCGAAGGGCCGAATGGAGACCGTATAGTGCAGCGTCAGGAGCAAAGCGATGCCCCCGAGGCTGACCAATAAGCCCCGCGTCTTGGCCCGGCCTCCCGCATCTGGGCCGACATAGCCCTGTGGGGTGAGTGTCACTCCTCGGGCCGCAGAAGCGAGCACATCTCCCGTTTCCGGACGGCGTACGAGGCTAATCTTCCGCCTGCAGTGCTGCACTCGTTCGGACAAGAGTTCGGAGATCGTCATTGGAGCGTCTCCATTCGTCGTCGGACTGCTGCGAGAGCATTCGTCGGACCAGATGCGTTCCCCACGGCTATCGTGCTCCTTGTGACCTGAGGAAACTGCACGCAGCGCCGATGTAGCCACTGATCCACCCGCCGGGGTGTCCCGAGGTCCGTCCAGCCGCACGGCGGGACCGTGAGGACACGCAGAGGGACCGTGGCTGCCTGAAGGACGTCACGACCGAAATCCACGCAAGGCAGCGCTCGAAAGCGTGCACGCCGCTCGCGCTCGTCAATCACTTGAAGGACGAATGACTCGAGATAGCGGCGCAACACGAGAGGCTGACTTGCCCCGAACAGCTCGAAC
>JBBSVS010000422.1:0-4531 GCA_038046665.1 Thermoplasmatota archaeon | reverse complement strand
CCTCGTGGCCCGCGTGCCCGCGGAGCTGGCCGCCGCGAATCTTGAAGCCCTCGACATCGGATACGGCATCGCGATTCAGGACGAGTATTCCATTCAGTTCGCTTAGGTGATCGCATGTTGGTGAAGGAGCGGAAAATCAGCGGCAGGGTCGTGGCACCGGGGATCCTCCTCGTGCTCCTCACGGCCCTGATCAGTGGTGTCTCGACCTTCGTGAACTTCTATGCCGTCAAGGGAACGAACTCGGACGCGTTCATCGCGGTGCGCAACGTCGCGGTGGCCGCCCTGCTCGTGCCCCTGGTCTTCCTGGTGGGCCGGACCGCGAGGACGAAGCTCGCCCGGACGGACTGGCTGCGGCTCGGGACGATCGGCCTGATTGGCGGCGCGGTCCCGTTCATCCTCTTCTTCCGCGGGTTGCAGATGGCGGGAACCGGCGGGGCCGCCACGGCGTCCTTCGGCTACCGGACGCTCTTCCTGATGGCGACGGTCCTCGGCGTGGTCTACCTGAAGGAGAAGTTCTCCGCTCGTGTTGCGCTCGCGGCAGGGCTGCTACTCGGGGGCAACGTCCTGCTCCTCTCTCTGAGCGCGCCCGTCTGGACGGACGGGACCGCGTTGGTCTTGATCGCGACCGCCCTGTGGGCCGGCGAATACACCCTGTCCAAGCGGGCGTTGCGGGACCTGCCCTCCGGGACCGTGGCCCTGGGCCGGATGGGCTTCGGCGGGATCTACCTGATGGCCTATCTCGGCCTGACGGGCCAGTTCGCCGCGGTCGCGGGCTTCAGCGGGTCCCAGTGGCAGTGGCTCGCGATCAGCGCCGTCCTGCTCGTAGCCTTCGTGTCCACCTGGTACGCCGGCCTGAAGACGGTGGACGTGTCCACCGCCACATCCGTCCTCGTCCTCGCCCTCCCGATCACATGGGCCCTCGGCTTCCTCGCGGACAGGAGCACGTTAACCTCCGCCCAGGCCGCAGGCATCGTGGCCATCGTCTTCGGCGTGGCCCTCGCGGTCGGCGTCGCTTCCCTGAGGGACACCTGGACGTACCTCGTCCTCCGGGTGAAGTCGCGGCTGGCGCGCGCGGAGTGAGGATGCAGGGCGTCCAGCTCGCGGCGCGGTTCAGCATCGCGACGAACCGCCTGAAGTACTGCGGGCCCGCGGAGGCGGAGCCCGCCCTCTACCGCACGATCGTCGAGGGCAAGGATCTCGAGGCCTCGCGGAAGGCCCTGGCCAAGTTCGAGGCCCTCGAGCCCTATCTGAGGGCCATCGCGGAGAAGCATGGGCTCGACGTCCTGGATCACGACGTGGTCGAGGCCTACTGGATCGGGAACGAACTCCTGGACGACTTCACGCGGGATGATTTCCGTGTCCTCTTGGATCACCTCTCGCAGCGGGGCCTGCCGCGATTCATGACAGACCGCCTGGCCGAGCACCTTCCCGGACGCCCGATTCCACACCACGTATTCCATGTGAGCTTCGTGGGCGTCGGAATGGTCACGGGCCATGTCGAGACGACGCTCCCCAACATGGAATCGTGTCGGCCCGCGTGGGCCAAGGTGCTCAAGAAGACGAAGGAGTCTCTCGTCGTCGAGAGGCCTAGGCTCATCGCCGAGAAGAGTCGCTTGGTCCTCGGCCCAATCGTCCAGGAGACGGTCTCTTACGATCCGCGGATCCTCTCCGGTGTGAAGCGGGGAGACCACGTGGTCCTGCACTGGAGCTGGCCCGCCATGGTCCTCGACGCCGGCCAGCTCAAGCGGCTGAAGGAGTACACGGCGCGGTCCCTGGAATCTGCGAACGAGGCCTTGGTGGACTTGCGCGGGTCTCCGTAGGGCTGCCGCGTCCCTATGGGTCTTCGAGGACCATCGCCGCACTCCGGACGATGAAGCCCCGCCCGCCCCGCAGCTCCAGGGGCGCCCCGCATTCGGGGCACAGGACCTTGGGGACTTCATGGGCGGGGTTGCGAGGCAGCTCGAACGGCCTCTCCTCGTTACAGGAAGGGCAAAAGGCGGAGGCAGGCACCACCTTCACGAGGAGGACGGCGCCCTCGACCGGGGTCCCGCCCGCCTGGAGGTCGAAGGCCCTCTGAAGGACCTGCGCGTTCAGCCCCTCGAGCTGTCCGAGTTCCACGTCGATCGTCCGGACCGCGCTGGCCCCCCGTTGCTCCATTGTGGTCTGGACCGCACGAAGGATCTGCTGGGCGATCACCGTCTCATGCATCGGTGGCGGCCTCGACCTCGTCCCAGGCGGCGAGGATCTCCTCTGCCTCCTTGCGGTCGATCGTCATCATCGCGACGCCGCCCTGGACGAGGAGGTATTCCCCGACGCGGACCTTGACGTGACTCGCGTCGACCTCTCGCGTCCAGCCGCGCGACGTGACCACCGCTCGCTTGCCGCGGACCTCGAGGACCTTCGCCGGGACGGTGAGACACATTTCGGAGACCCCAATCTCGGTACCTACTTCGACTCCCCTGGCCATATACCTGCAATACATACAAAACGTTGGCGACCTTGAAATCGCACGGGGTCCCGTAGAATCGTCGGCGGGACTGTGATTGAAATCCGCTTCCATGGTAGGGGAGGCCAAGGCGCCGTCATTGCCTCGGAACTTCTGGCACAGGCAGCCTTCCTCGAAGGCAAGCACCCTCAGAGTTTCCCGTTCTTTGGCGTTGAACGTCGTGGAGCGCCTGTGACGGCCTTCACGCGCATCGACGACCGGCCGATCCAGATCCGCACGTCCATCACGAACCCGGACATCGTCGTCGTCTTGGACGCGGGCCTTATGCGCACGATTCGGGTGACCACGGGCTTGAAACCGTCCGGGCTCCTCCTAGTGAACACGGAGAAGGAGCCCGATGCGGTCGCCCAGAGGTTCACGGGCCGGGTCGCGACTGTGGATGCAACGGGAATCGCCTTGGCGAATGGCCTGGGGACGAAGGCGATGCCGATCGTGAACACGGCGGTCCTCGGGGCCCTTGCCCGCGCGAGCGGGGTCGTGTCCCTCGAGTCCGTGCTCGAGGCCACCGTCCGCTTCGTCCCTGCGAAGCAGGAGGCCAACCGCGTGGCGGCGGAGACCGCCTATCGCCAGGTGAAGATGCTGGCGGTGCTCCCATGACGACCCACGAAGTCCACCACGCCTACGAGGTCGAAGAGGACCTCCCGGAGGCCCCGATCGCGGACGAGTCCAGCGACACAATCCACACCGCCTCCTGGCGGACCTTCCGGCCGGTGATTCTCCTCGAGAAGTGCACGAAGTGCAACGTCTGCTGGAAGTTCTGCCCGGACGACGCGATCGAGTTCAACCGCGAAGGCTACCCCGTGATTCGAATGGACTACTGCAAGGGCTGCGCGATCTGCGCGGAGGAATGCAAGCCCAAAGCCATCACGATGGTGAAAGAGGAGGAGTGAGTCCATGGTCGAACTCGTCATCAGCGGGAACTACGCCCAATCCTACGCCGCGAAACTCGCCCGCGTCCAGGTCGTGTCCGCCTACCCGATTACCCCGCAGACCTCCATCGTGGAGAAGATTGCGGAGTTCGTTGCCTCGGGGGAGCTGCCCGCCCAGTACATCAAGGTCGAGTCGGAGCACAGCGCGATGCAGGCGTGCATCTCCGCGTCCGCTCTGGGCGCACGCACGTACACCGCGACGTCGAGCCAAGGCCTCCTCCTGATGCACGAGCTCCTTCACTGGGCCTCCGGTGCCCGCACGCCCGTGGTCATGGGCGTCGTGAACCGCGCGGTCGCGCCACCGTGGTCCATCTGGACGGACCACGGGGACACGATCTCCCAGCGCGACACGGGATGGATCACGTTCTATGGGGAGAGCAACCAGGAAGTCCTCGACACCACGTTGGTGGCCTTTCGCTTGGCCGAGCACCCGGACGTCCGCCTTCCCGTGATGGTCACGGAGGACGCCTTCTACCTCTCCCACACGGTCGAGCCCGTGGACATCCCGACGCAGGCGCAGGTGGACGAGTTCCTCCCGCCACGGGACCTGCAGTTCACGCTCCAGCCGGGCACCCCCACCCGCCTCGGCTCGTTCGTCGGTCCGGACCTGTACATGGAGTTCCGCCACAAGATCGCGCGGGCCATGGAGCGCTCGCGGAGGGTCTTCCTGGAAATCGAGGAGGACTACCGGCGGATCACGGGCCGGAGCCACGGCGGGCTCCTGCCCACGTACCGGACCGAGGGCGCGGACACCGTCCTGATCACGATGGGCACCGCGACGACGACGGCGAAGGGCGTCGTGGAGGAGCTGCGGGAGCGGGGGAAGAAGGTCGGCCTTGCGAAGCTGCGCGCGTTCCGGCCGTTCCCCGTGGAGGAGCTGCGGGAGCTCGCGTCCACGGTGGATCGCATCGGGATTCTTGATCGCTCGTTCACCTTCGGGGCGGCTGGCTCGGCCTACACGGAGGTCGCGGGAGCCCTGTACCCCACGCCTCACCGTCCGCTCCTCCGCGACTTCGTCGCGGGGCTCGGCGGCCGCGACATCACGCCGCTGCCGATCCACGAGATCTTCACGGAGCTCTTGGCCGGCAAGGGCGGT
>JBBSVS010000421.1:0-4397 GCA_038046665.1 Thermoplasmatota archaeon | reverse complement strand
TCTCCAGGGCCTCGGTCCTCGAGGGAGGCGCGCCTACATCCTCCACCGGGGACGGCTCGCCCCGCTCCCGGAGGGCCTTGTCCTGATCGCGCCGCCCCGGGTCGCGTCGTTCCTCCGGAGCCCGCTCCTGTCCCCCGCGGGGAAGATCCGGGCCGCCCTGGACCTCGTCCTCCCGGCCCGTCGGTGCCAAGGGGACGAGAGCCTCGCCTCCTTCGTGCGGCGGCGCCTCGGACGGGAGGTTCTCGAACGGATCGCGGATCCCATGGTCGCGGGGATTCACGCGGCGGACCCCGAGAGGCTCAGCGTCGACGCGGTCCTCCCTCAGTTCCGCGCGTACGAGCGGGAGCACGGGAGCGTCATCCGTGGCCTGCGCGCGGCACCGCCGCCTGCGAGGAGCGACCCAGCGGAGGTCCCCAGACCTTTCGCAACCTTCCCGAACGGGCTCGGCGAGCTCGTGGACGCCTTCCGGGCCCAGACGCCCCAGGTGGAGTGGCGGACGAACGGGCGGGCCTCCCGTGTGGAGCGCTCCCGGGACGATCGGTTCCAAGTCGTCTTGGAGGACGGAGCGGCCGTGGCCGCGGACGCGGTCCTTCTGGCGACGCCCTCGAACGTGTCCGCGAAGCTCGTCGACGGTCTGGACTCTTCCCTTGCGAGATCATTGGCCGCGATCCCCTACGCGTCCTCGGCCACCGTGACCATGGCCTTCGCCCAAGACGCGTGCCGGAGGCTCGACGGATCCGGATTCCTCGTGCCCCGCGAGGAGGGACTCCGCCTGAAAGCGTGCACCTGGGCTTCCTCCAAGTTCGAGGGCCGCGCTCCGAAGGGGAACGTCCTCCTCCGGGCCTTCTACGGAGGCGCGAGGGAGGAAGGGGACGCGGCCCTCCCCGACGAGGCGCTCGCAGACCTCGCCCTCCGAGAGCTTGGTCCGATCCTCGGAATCCGAGGAGAGCCCCGCTTCCTCCAGGTGGACCGATGGCCCCAGGCCCATCCCCAGTACGAGGTCGGACACGGAGAACGCGTTGCGGCCATCGAGACGGCCCGCGCCCGGGTTCCCGGGCTATACCTCGCGGGGAGCGCGTACCGCGGCGTGGGCATCCCGGACTGCATCCACGAAGCTCGCGCCACGGTCCAGACCATCGCGGACGAACTCACCCACTTGCAGCGCGCGGACTCCGAGGTGGTCGCCTGAGCCCGCCCGGACGGCCTCCTTCGAGTCGGGCCCTTTCGGACCACTCCGGGGCGCCCTTCGTCGTGATTTGGGAGACGACCCGGGCCTGCGACCTCGCCTGCGTCCACTGCCGCGCCTCCGCCCAGGCCTTCCGGGACCCGCGGGAGCTGACGACGGGCGAGGCCTTCGCGATGATCGACTCCCTGCGGGGCTTCGGCCGGCCCATCTTCGTGCTGACGGGCGGCGACCCCCTGAAGCGGCCCGACATCAGGGAGCTGGCGGCGCACGCGATGGAGGCGGGCCTCCCCACGGCCCTCAGCCCCAGCGGGACGCCCCTCCTCACAAGAGGGCGCCTGGAGCCCATCGCTCGGGCCGGGATGCGGACGATCTCCGTGAGCGTGGACGGCTCCTCCGCCGAGGTCCACGACGCCTTCCGTGGCGTCCCGGGCTCCTTCGGGTGGAGCCTCGCGGGGATCCAGGCCGCCCGGGAACTCGGCTTCGACGTGCAGATCAACACGACGGTGTCCCGCCATAACCTCGCCGACCTGCCTGCCATCGCGGACCTGGTGGCGCGGGTCGGAGCGACCCGCTGGAGCGTCTTCTTCCTCGTCCCGACGGGCCGCGGGCGCGCCTCGGACATGGTGTCCCCCGAAGAGGGCGAGCGGGTCCTCCAGTGGCTCTACGAGCTCTCCAAGACGGCCCCCTTCCACATCAAGACCACGGAGGCTCAGCACTACCGCCGCATCGCCATCGAGCGGGAGGCGGAAGAGCGCGGCCTCACGCCCAGGGAGGAGCTGGACCGCAGCCGGACCGCGGGGGGCCGCTTCCTCCCGGGGATCAACAGCGGCAACGGCTTCCTCTTCATCTCCCACGTGGGCGAGATCGAGCCCTCCGGGTTCCTCCCGGTCCCCGCAGGGAACGTACGGACGGACGACGTCGCGACGGTCTACCGGGACCACCCCCTCTTCCGCGGGCTGCGGGATTCGGAGCGGCTCGAGGGCCGCTGCGGCCGGTGTCCGTACCGGGTCGTCTGCGGCGGCTCGCGGGCCCGGGCCTACGCCGTCACGGGGGACTGGTTCGCGGAGGACCCCGCGTGCCTCTACCGGCCGTCCGAGGACGCAACGCCCCTCGCCGTGTGACGGCGCCCGCGTCGCCGGGAGACGACGGTCCGGTAGTAGCGGCAGAAGGGGCTGAAGGAGCAGACCTCGCAGCGCGGCCCGATGGGCCGGCAGATGTCTTTCCCGAACCGGATGAAGAGCTCGTTCACGTAAAGCCACCAGTCCTTCGGGACGATCCGCATGAGGACCTGCTCCGTGTCCTCCGGCGCCTTCGTCCGCACGAGCCCGAGGCGGTTGCTCACCCGGTGCACGTGCGTGTCCACGGGGATCCGCGGGTCGCCGAAGCCGTACACGAGGACGCAGTTCGCGGTCTTGGGGCCAACCTGCGGCAGCTCGAGGAGCTCCTCGTAGCTGCGGGGCACGCGTCCTCCGTGCTCTTCCAGGAGGACCCGACTGACCTTCTTGATTTGCGCGGCCTTCTGGCGATAGAAGCCCACCGGCCGGATGAGACGCTCCAGATCCTCGGTGGGCGCGGCCGCGATCGCGCGCGGCGTGTCGTACTTCGCGTAGAGCTGGTCCGAGGCCTTCTCCGTCATCTCGTCACGAGTGCGCTGGGAGAGGATCGTCGAGATGAGGACCTTGAACGGATCCTCCGTCTCCGTCGTGATCTTCGCAAGGGCCGTCTCGCCCTGGTGCAGGTCGCCCCCGGGGAGATACCGCTTCGAGAGGTCCCGCAGGATGAGCTCGACGTGATCACGGGCGCGCGCCGAGGTGGTCAAGGGCTTCCCCCGCGGTGTAGATGGACCCGGTGATCAAAATGATGTCCTCCGAGGAGGTCCCCAAGATGGCGGCGTCGATTGCCGCGGGGACGTGCGGGATGGCTTCGCCAGGCGCGAAGGCCCGGAACGCGGACGCGACCTCTTCCGCGGAATAGGCCCGATGGCTTTTCGGCCGACATGCGAACACGTGCGATGCGAGAGGTCCGAGGGCCACAGCCATGCCGCGGAGGTCCTTGTCGCTCAGGATGCCGACCACGAGGCGGCACTTGCGGCCGGGAAAGAGTTCCACGAAGGCGGCGCTGAGGGCCGTTGCGGCCGGGCCGTTGTGACTCCCGTCGACGAGGACCAGAGGTTCTTCGCGAATGACTTGGAATCGCGCAGGCCATCGCGTCGCGGCGATGCCGCGCAGGATGGCCTCGTCGGGGATCTGGAAGCCTGCCCTCCGCATCTCCGTGGCAGCCGTCACGGCCATCCCGACGTTTTCCACCTGGAACGAACCCAGGAGGGACGTCTGGACGTCAAGCTCGCCGAACTCCCCGCGCACCCGGATCCGCTGGCCCCGGAGGTCCTGGGAGATCCGCTCGGCGTGGACGTCCCGGCCCACGACGGTGAGCGGCACATGGATCTCCCGGCACCGCTCCTCGATCACGGGGAGGACCTCCTGGTTCACGGTCACCGCGCGGGACGCGGGTTTGATGATCCCCGCCTTCTCCCGGGCGATGCGGTCGACCGTCCGCCCGAGGTGCTCCGTGTGCTCCAAGCCGACCCGCGTAAGGACGGCCACGGTCCCGTCGATCACGTTCGTGGCATCCAACCGGCCGCCCATCCCGACCTCGATGACTACGGCGTCGACGTTGCGCTCGCGGAAGTGTTCGAAGGCCATGGCCGTCGTGACCTCGAAGAAGGTCGGCTTGTTCACGGCTCGCTCCGCCGTCATGGCCTCCATGACGGGCTGGATTCCAGACCACAACCGCAGGAGGTCCTCGTCCGCAATCGGCACACCGTCCACGCGGATGCGCTCGTTAAACCGCACGAGGTGCGGCGACGTGTACAGGCCGACGCGGTACCCGGCGGCCTGGAGGACCGAGGCAGAGAGGGCGGACACGGAGCCTTTGCCGTTCGTGCCGGTGACGTGGATCGCCTTGAGCCCTCGATGGGGGTCCCCAAGGAGGGCGAGCAGCTTCCGCATGTTGTCGAGGCCGAGCTTGATGCCGAAGCGCTCGAGGCGATACAGTTGCTCCAGGGCCGCCTCGTAGTCCATGGGGGCACCGCTAACCCGATTCCTTGGTTAAAGCTTCGTCTGATGGCGCGGGCTTGCCACTAGGGATACGCGAAGCGGGATGACAGGCCGGACAGGAGGATCTGGGAGAGGAAGATCCAGGCGATCAGGAA
>JBBSVS010000420.1:0-1361 GCA_038046665.1 Thermoplasmatota archaeon | reverse complement strand
CGACCGCATCCAGGTGGTAGCCGCCCTCGAGGGCCACGACGAGGCGCCCGTTGCAAAGGCTCGACGCAGCAGCCGCGCTCCGCGCCACGAGCTCCACGTACCCGGGCGAGGACAGCGCGAGGGACGTGAGCGGGTCCCGGTAGTGGGCGTCGATCCCGAGGCTCATGAGGATCGCCTCGGGCTTGAATTCCCGGAGGATCGGCTCGATTAGCGCGTCGTAGGCGATGAAGTACGACGAATCCCCGCAGCCCGCGGTGATCGGGATGTTCACGGTGAACCCGCGGCCGTCGCCCTCACCGACGTCCGCCGCGGGGCCCGTCCCCGGATAGATCCCGTACTGGTGCGTCGAGATGTAGAGGACGGACGCCTCGTCCGAGAAGATCTCGCTCGTGCCGTTCCCGTGGTGCGCGTCATAGTCCAGGATCGCAACGCGCCGTCCCTCGGCGACCTGTGCCGCCTGGGGCCGGGCAGCGCCTGCCGGCTCGGGTGTCGCCGGTCGTTGGGCGCCTCCGGGCTTCCGAGACCGCCCGGAGCCCCGCCGCGATCGCCTCCCTCGCGGTTTCGCAGGCGATCCGCTCTCGATCGCCGGCGCGGACCGCGGCGTCGCCACCTCCGCGACATCAACCTGGGTCGCGGCGGTCGCGCCCTCGGTCACCGGCTCGGAGGTCGGTGGAGCGGCCCCGGGGCGTCTACGCCTCACCGTTTTCGCCCGCGGTCGCGCCGTGTGGTGATCGGAATGTGTAGCTTTCGGCTCATTCACCATGGTGTCTATCGCCATTGCACTTCCAGACGGCGGATCCGATGATTGATCGTCGCCGCCTCGTAACCCAATAATCCCGCAACCTCGGCCGGTTTCGCGGTGCCGTCCTGTGACACTCGCAGGGTGAACTCGACCCCGTCTTCGACCACCTGCATCTGGGCCACGAATGGCCGGACGTCAAAGGATCGACCCTTCGGGTTCTTGGGATCGACTCGTACCACGACGGCGGCGTCGGACCCCAGCAGGTCACGCACACGAGAGCGCAACTCCTGCGTCGAGGTTGGGGGCGCCTCCAGATGATAACGGACCTGAATCGGTTGAAGCTGTTCTCCGGGCGCCAACCGTCGCGCACTGAGCATGCGAATTCCCTCGGGGGTGTGGCGCTCGAGCCGCTGCAAGGCGCCGTCGGGATCGATCGGACGCTCGGTCTCCACCACAATGACCTCCGCGCACGACGCCACGCCCACCGGGCGAGGCAGCGGAATCATGATGCGTGGATGGGGGTTGAACCCTTCCGAATAGCGAACCGGTAGGTCGGCCCTTGCCAGGGCCCGCCGAAACAGCCGCAGCGTGTCATGGTGCGAAATGAATCGCAGATCGC
>JBBSVS010000419.1:0-5169 GCA_038046665.1 Thermoplasmatota archaeon | reverse complement strand
GGCGTGTTGCGGGCGCCGGCGGGACGACGCATGGCCGGGCTTGCCGCGGCGATGCAGCTCCTCGCGAGGAAGGTGCCTTTCTCCCTCCTCTTCACCACGGACGAGGAGACGACGATGCACGGCTCCATCAAGCTCGCATCGTCCGAGGCGGTTCGGGACGCCGCGGCCGTCGTGGTCGCGGAGCCCACGGCCCTCAAGGTCATCGCGAGCGAGAAGGGCGTGCTCTGGTACCGGGCGACCACGCGGGGACGGAGCGCCCACGGGAGCATGCCCCACTTGGGCGACAACGCCATCTACCGCATGGCACGGGTGCTGCCCCACCTCGAGCGCCTCGGGAAGTCGACGGACCCGCTCAAGGAGATTACCGTAAACCTCGGGGCCATCCGGGGCGGGAGCGCGCCCAACATCGGCGCGGACACCTGCACCGTGGACCTGGACTGTCGCAATCCGCCGTCGATGTCCAAGGACGACGTGGAAGCCCTCCTGCGGAACGCCTTCAGCGCGTCGGGCCAGACGGTCGAGCTGGAACTGTTCCACGAGGTGCCCGCCGCGGCCGTGCCGAAAGACGCCCCGCACGTCCGCCTGTTGCGAGATCTCGCCGGGACCTCCGTGGTCGGCGTGACGTACGGCACGGAGATGGCCTACTACGCGAAGCACAACCCCCGCTGTCTCGTCTTCGGCCCCGGGGAGACGGAACGGATCCACGTGCCGGACGAGCGGGTCTCCCTGTCCGAGGTGGTCCGGGCCGCGGAGATCCTCGAGGAGTACGCCACCCGGCTGGCCCCCGCCTCCCGGGCGAGAGGGCGGTCGTGACCAAACTCTATAATAGGAGATGAAGGTAGCCGCCCGACATCATGACGGCCTCGCCCAGCCCCCGGGACTTCTACCTCGCCACGGCCGAGGAGATCCGCGCCGGGAAGACCACGGATGTCTACTTCCTGCGGACCCTGGACATCCTCAAAAAGGCGGGCAAGGCCGACACGCCCGTGGACGCGGAGATCACGACGAACGGCCTGCCGAACGGATGGCCGTGGGGCATCCTCTGCGGAGTCGAGGAGGTCGTCCACCTCCTCCAGGGCAAGGGCGCAAGCCTGTGGTCGCTCCCGGAAGGGACGCTCTTCTCCCCGAAGACCCCACGCGGCGTCCCGCTGCCTGTGATGACGATTTCAGGCCCCTACGGCCCATGGGCCCTCTACGAGACCCCGCTCCTCGGCATGATCTGCCAGGCGAGCGGCATCGCGACGAAGGCCGCGCGGCTGCGGAAGCTCGCGAACGGCAAGGAGATCTTCTCCTTCGGCGTGCGCCGCATGCACCCCGGCATCGCGCCGCTGATCGAGCGGTCCGTGTTCGTCGGCGGCCTCGATGCGATCACGACGCCCCTGGGGTCGGAGATCCTCGGCCTCCCGGCCATGGGGACGATGCCGCACTCCCTCGTCGTGGTCATGGGCGGTCCGCGGGAGGCCTTCGAGGCCGTCCACAAGTACATGGAGAAGAAGGTCCCGCGCATCGCCCTCGTGGACACCTACTACGACGAGAAGACGGAGACGATGATCGCCCTCGAGGCCATCCCCGACCTGGAAGGCGTGCGCCTCGACACGCCGTCCTCCCGACGGGGCAACTTCCCCGCGATCGTGCGAGAGATCCGGTGGGAGCTGGACATGCGGGGACACCCGGACGTGAAGATTTACGTGTCGGGGAACATCGACGAGAAGACGATCCCGGCCCTCATGGAGGCTGGCGTCGCGGGCTTCGGCATCGGGACGTCCCTGAGCAACGCGCCCACGATCGATTTCGCGTGCGACATCGTCGAGATTCGCGGCAAGCCCGTGGCGAAGCGCGGAAAATTCGGTGGTCGCAAGGAACCGATGCGTTGTTCCAAGTGCGGGACATACGAGGTCGGCGTGAAGAAGTGTCCGGCTTGCGGTGGCTCGATGGCGTCCGCCTACGTGCAGTACTTGAACGCGGGCAAGTCCGCCGCGCCGCTGCCCTCTCTCTCGGAGATCCGCAAGAGGGTCATCGCGGAAGTGGACCGGGCCTCCATGGAATCGTGACCGAGGTTTTATCCCGCCTCAAAGGGCTCCTTCTTCCGTGAGGTCTCCGTCCAAGGCGGACGTCCGCGCGAGCTACGAGCGGATTGCCGAGTCCTTTTCCGCGACCCGCAAGGAGCCGTGGCCGGAGGTCCTCCGGTTCATCCGAACCCTCCCCGACCGTGCGCGCGTCCTCGACGTCGGGTGCGGGAACGGTCGGCATGCCCGGGCCCTGGTCGACCGCGGGCTCTCCGCGGTGGCCCTCGATTTCTCGCGTTCACTCCTCCTGCTGGGCCGTGAGCGAGGCGCGGAAGAGCTTGCGGGAAGGCTCCACTGGGTCGAGGGCGAAGCCACCGCGCTGCCGCTACGCACCGGCTCCGTGGATGCGGCCCTCTGCGTCGCCGTCCTGCACCACCTGCCTACGCGCGGGGACCGGGTCGCGGCCCTGCGCGAGATCCGGAGGGTCTTGGTTCCAGGAGGGCGCGTCTTCGTCAGCGTGTGGGCGCTCGACCAGCCTCGCTTTCAGAAGATGACCGAATCGCAACGGGGTCGACCTCCGGAATCGCGCGGAGACGTCGAGGTCCCGTGGACCTTGCCCGATGGCACAGTTATGCCGAGGTACTATCACTTGTTCCAGAAAGGGGAGCTGGAGGCTTTGATTATCGAATCCGGCCTCCACGGAGAAACCTTTTTCCGGAGCGGGGGCAACTGGTTCGGACAAGCGACGAACCATGGCTGACTTCGCTACGGCAGTGGAGAGCTTCTTCAGCAGCCTGGCCTCCAATCCCGTCTACCTGCTCCTGTTCGTCGGCGGGCTTGCGCTGCTCTTCATCTTGATCGTCGCGCGCCACATCCACAAGATCCGCGGCCAGGAGATCTTCGTCCACCAGGCCTGGGGCGCGAACTGGAAGGGGCGCTGACCCGAAACTCTCATAACGGCACGGCGCATGGTGTCGCGCCGGTGCGACCTTGTCGAACGTCCCCGAGGGGCTCCGCTACTCGAAGGACCACGAGTGGGCCAGGATTGAAGGGAATCGGGCGCGCGTAGGCATCACGGACCACGCGCAGGGCGAGCTCACCGACGTCGTGTACGTGGAATTCCCCCCCGTGGGCAAGGTCGTGAAGCAGGGCGATGTCCTCGGGACCGTCGAGTCGGTGAAGGCCGTGAGCGAGATCTACGCACCGCTGAGCGGCAAGGTCGCCGAGGTGAACAAGGTCCTCGAGGACGCGCCGGAGAGGGTCAACAAGGATCCCTACGG
Source organism: Thermoplasmatota archaeon (assembly GCA_038046665.1). GTDB lineage: Archaea > Thermoplasmatota > Thermoplasmata > RBG-16-68-12 > RBG-16-68-12 > RBG-16-68-12. The sequence goes on along the minus strand of JBBSVS010000419.1, from coordinate 1,883 downwards.
CGCGGGCTGGATGGTCGTCCTCGAGCTGTCGGAGGCCTCTCAGGCGTCGAAGCTCTTGGACGCGGCTGCGTACAAGAAGCTCATCGGCGCATGATCAGACGCTCTCGGGTTTGATCTTCCGGAAGGCGCGGAAGATCGCGAGGTCGTAGGCGATCTTGATCCCTCCGCCGAAGAAGAACGTGACCCCGAGCTGCTGCCCGAGCAGGGAGACGAAGCCGCTGGCGAGGAAGGGGCTCGTGGCCTGCGTCGCGTTCCTCGCGGTGTTCGTGTAGGCGTTCGCCGCGGTCCTCTCCTCCTGGGACACGATGCCTGCCAGGTAGGCCTGTCGGGTCGGCACGTCCATCTGGGAGAGGGCCTGACGTCCCAGGTACGCGGCCACCGCGAAGGGGAGTCCCGGGGCCACCGGGATGAGGATGAGCAGGACATTCGAGGGGATGTGCGTGTAGACCATCGCCTCCAGCAGCCCGATCCTCTCGCCGAGGCGCGCGGCCAGGAGGAAGGAGAACGCGGACAGCACGCCCGCGACGGCGAAAATGAATCCCAGGAACTGCTGGGAGCCCGGGTAGGTCACGGAGAACCAGTAGAGGATCGTCCCCTGGAGGACGAAGCCTCCCGCGAAGCTGTCCGTCGCGAACAAGGAGCCGATCGCGACGATCCGAGACCGAGACGCGGGCGAGAGGGGGACCCGCTTCTGTTCTTCCCCGAGCTCGACGCTGGCCGGCAGGGCCACGCTGATCCCCGCTGCGATCAGGCCGAGGAGCGCATACAGGACGAACATGGGGCGCAGGCCATCGACCGTCGGGGGTCCCCGGGCGAGCAGGGCGGGGACCCCTCCCGCGAACCCTCCGGCCGCCGCTCCCAGCGAGCCCAGGAGGTTGTAGACGGCGAAGGTCCTCGTCCGCCGGCCCTGTTTCGCCGCGTCGGCGACGATCGATTGCTCGATGGACAGGAAGGGGCTGACCTCGGTCCCCGTCGGGCTCACCGCGCCGAATGCAAGGCCGATGAGGGCCATCGGAAAACTCGAGGCTACGGCGAGGATGAGGCCCGCGACGGTCATGAGGAGTCCGAAGAGGACCATCGCCTTCTTCCGCCCGAACCGGTCCCCGTAGTATCCGACGAGGATGTTGAGGACCGCCGCGCTCGCCAGCGCGAGGCCGAATGCGGCGACGACCAATGCGGGCGTCGTCCCGAGCCTGTCGAGGTAGATTCCGAGGACCACGGCCAGGAAACCGTATCCGAAAGTGCGGGTCGCCCGATTCGCGACGAGCAGGCCGAGGACTGAGACCAGAAGGAACCCTCACTTCGCAGGTTCGAGCGTTCCACTCGGCTCAACTCGCCGTTCACTTGGTTCAGAAAGGACGTTGCAGAAAGCGAACGGGAGGCGCATGTTGTTGTGATCGTCCTTGGACCCGAGCAGGGATTCCATCTTCTTGTCCACGAAGTCTGTGATCACCAACGGGTACGCAATCCGGTCGACCCTCGCTCTCCCTCGGGTCGCCCATGTCGTCGGCATTGCCTCGCGTGGGCAACGCGGTCGTGCTTGAAAGGCTTCCCTCATAGGATACTCTTTTATCGAGGGGGGGCGGTTCGACCGCCGGGCACGTAGGCTAGCTTGGACTAGGCTAGAGGCCTTCGGAGCCTCAGACGGGGGTTCGAATCCCCCCGTGCCCGTGACCTCCTGGTCCCATCCCCTACTTCGGCGGCGGTCGCACGCGTTCCGTGACCAATGGCCATCGTGCCGCCTGCCACGGGAGTCGCCACGTCCGCGCGGTTTCCTGTGTCGATATTCATCTGAATATTGAAATAAAAAAATGGCAGGCCGCCGTCAGAGCGGCCCGCAGGCGTAGGAGGGATGGCTGGGGATGCCAAGGCCATCGGGTTGT
>JBBSVS010000418.1:0-8768 GCA_038046665.1 Thermoplasmatota archaeon | reverse complement strand
ACGGTCTCCTCGAGGGTGGTGTACAGCCCGAACTCTCCGGTCTCCTTGAGGTAGCGGGACATGAGAGAGTAGCAGAAGGACGTCTTCATCGAGCCCGGCGGGCCGGTGACGAGGACCACCTTCGGCGGAGTGACCTCGGTGCGGATCACCCTGTCCAAGCCGTCGATGGAGTTGCGGAAACCCATGCGTCCTCGCACTCAGTGTCGGTCAGACGGGTCAAAGCCTGACTTAACGCTATCGCGCTCGTTATCTGAATTGAGCACTTATCATTCTCTGTACCGAGACCACAAGTTCTTTTTACCACGCTATGGGTCCCAAAAACGTTCGAGCGTTGAGGTGCAGTCGTACGCCTCCCAAAGAGACCAAGGTCTGTCCCGTCTGCGACGCGAGCATCGACGCCGACGCCCGGAACTGCCCATCGTGTCTCACGGACCTCAGCCTCTTCGACCTGGGAGGCGATTCCGTGGACGTCCATGTGAGCGAGGGGAAGAACATCGACGACATCCTCGCCTCGATCATGGAGGGCCGCACGGACCAGCCGGAGATCTTCGAGACGCTGAAGAACGTGGCGACGTCCCATCCCGCCTCCAAGGACCTCCTGGTGGAGGCGAAGAAGAAGGCTCCGCCCGCGGCGCCTCCGAGGGAGGAGCCGGACGACCAATTCCTCTGCCCCGTGTGCAACACCGTCGTCCACGGGAGCGACACGGTCTGCCCCGGATGCGGGGCCGAGTTCTCCGAGGGCGAGTCCACCGAATACGAGTGTCCGGTCTGCAAGGCCGCGGTGCCCTCCGACGCCGGGCAATGCCCCAGCTGTGGCGTGCACTTCGCCAGCGAGGAGGGCGCAACTCCCGCCACGGAGGAATCTGCGCCTCCGCCCCACCTCGAGGAAGAGCCTATCATGGAACGCGAGCCACCCAAGCCCGTGGCACCTCCGAGGGCCCCGGCTTCCCTCATCACGGTCGCCTCCTCTCCAAAGCCTTCCCGGATCGGGTTCCGGCCACGCCTTCAGGCCGTCCGGGAGTCGCGCCGCTCCGCCGAGCCCGACCTGCCGCAAGGCGACCCGAAGCTCATCGCCCGGGAGCTGCCAAAGCTCGTGAACGACGTGAAGCCCCTCCTGGTTAGCGCGAAGCGGATCGGACTCGACATCGAGGCGGGGAAGCGCTTCATCAACGATGCCGTCCAGGCGGGCAAACGCCGGGACATCGCGAAAGCCGTCCGGTTCATCGCGGATGCGCGGAAGTCCCTCGACGTGGCTTTCGTGGAGTTCATCGGGGGGCGCATGGAGACGTTCGCCACGGAGTTGGACAAGGCCCAGGCGAGCGCGGCGTCGCCCCCGCGCCAGTATCTCGACGACGCCCTCGCGAAGCTTGAGAAGCGCGACTACGGCGGCGCGTGGGACACCCTCCAGTCCGCCACGCAGGCCTTCCAATCCCAGGCGAAGGAGTACAACGAGGCGCGGAACGTCCTCGATTCGGATGCGCGGCTGCTCGGCGAGGTGCGGAGCCTAGGGATGGATGTGCGGGAGATCGACCGCCTCTCCAAGCAGGGCCGGGACGCGATGGACCGCAAGGATTTCCAGGGGGCTCTCCGACTCGCGAAGCAGGCCCACGACCGCCTCCTGCGGGACGTGCCCTCGTTCATGCAGAAGCAGATGCACGAGGCCCGCAACACGTTACTCGACCTGAAGATTCGAGGCGGAGACCTCTCCAAGCCCGTGGGCATCGTCAAGGAGGCCAGCCTGGCCGAGAAGAACGAGGACTGGCTCGAGGCCATCCGCTTCGTCAAGGAGTTCTACAAGTCGATCGGCAAGTTCGGCAAGAGCTGACGGGCCACCGAGGCTCTACGCCGAGGTCCGCACGACCTCCATCTCCCGCTCGAGCATCTTGAGCTCCTGTTCTCTCAGCGTCGCGGGCCCGAGCGAGATGATGAAGATGTAATGGCCCTCCGAAACCGTGTCGATGAGCCGTCGCACGAACTTGAGGACCGCATCGAAGGAGTTGTTGGAGACGAGGTACTCGACGCCATCCAGGAGGACCGCCCCGCGCGGTCGATCGGCCATGAACCGCTCGATCTCGTAGACGATCCGCTCCAGGGCGGGGGCGATTGTCTCCTCCGAGGTGCTCTCCCGGTCCGTGAGCCAGAGGATCCGCACGGAGTCCACGGAGAACTTCTCCCGCAGGCGTTTGGGGTTCGTCCTCGTGATTACGAGGCCGCCCTTCTTCCCCTCGAGGGCCCTCGCCAGGAGGTGGAAGGCCTGTTCCGGCCGGTCCTCCTCGATGAGGTAGCTGCGCCCCGGGCTCAGGTCCTTCGGGGGCGTGGAGGCCGCGGGCTTCTCCTCCCCGGCGGACGCGCCCATCACATCGCGGAGGACCTCCTTCGCCAGGTCGCGAGTGATGGGCCGACCCATGAGGGAGGAGAAGGCGAGGACGCGATTGAAGGCCCCCCGGAGTTCGCGCACGTTGTCCTCCACGAGGTCCGCGATGAAGGGCAGGATGTCGGGGTCCAGATGGAGGTTCGCATCCTTCGCGCGGCGGTCGAGGATCGCGATGCGCGTCTCCCGCCCGGGCGCCTGGATGTTCGCGAGCAGGCCGGACTCGAAGCGCGACACGAGGCCCTCGTCCAGGTCGGGAATCGCCTTCGGCGGACGGTCGCTCGCCATGACGAGCTGGCGGTTCGCGTTATACAGGTCGTTGAAGGCGTGGAGCAGCTCCTCCTGGACATCGGCCTTGCCGCTGAGGAATTGGATGTCGTCGAGGAGCAGGCAGTCCATCCCGCGCACCCTGTCCCGGAAGATCTGCAGGGTCCCCTTCTCCTTGGCCTCCTGGAACTGGGCGGCGAAGGACTCGCAGGTCAGGTAGAGGACCTTGGCGTCCTTGGACTGGGCTCGCATCTGGTTTCCGATCGCATTGAGGAGGTGCGTCTTCCCGAGGCCGGGACCCGAGATAATCACGAGGGGATTGTACGTGCTGTGCGGCTGCTTGGCGACGGAAGCGGCCGCGCTGGCGGCGAAGCGGTTGCTCTCGCCCACGACGAAGGAGTCGAAGGTGAATTGGACGATCAGGTTCGTGGCCGCGTCATGGGTGGGCGAGGGGCCCTCGAGGACCTTGGCCACTTCCTCCTTTGAGGGCGACGGGGCCTCCGGGCGCAGGGCCTGATGCTGCCGCATGACGAGCTCGACGACCTTCTTCGTCCGCTCGATGGAGTCGCGTTCCCGGGCGAGCTCGAGTTGGCGTCGCGCCTCCACGCGGGCGTGGCTCTCGATCGCGTCGCGGAGGCTCTCGACCTCGGCGTCGATGTCCGGGTGCTGGAGCGGGTCTTTGAGCTTCTCCCTGAGGGCGGTCGCGCGGGCCTCGAACCCTTCCACCTTGAGCTGAGACAGGGTCTCCCGTACCGCTTCGGCCTTCTTGATCGCCTCGAAGAGGGCGAGGTAGGCCGACGTACGCGCGGCGGCCTCGCCGTCGAGGACGCTTTCCACGGAGCCCACGTGGTAGCCCTTCGCCTTCCAGTCGCGCAGCTTCTCCTCGACTTCGTCTCGATTGACGGTTTGCGGGATCTTTTTCCTCTTCAGGACCTTTGCGGGCCGCTCGAGGATCGCGTTCGCGTACTCCTTGATCAGCCCGTCCATGTCCACGCGGGCATGCAGCTCGATCGTGCACGACTCGTCGTAGGAGTCCTGCCACACCTTCTTCAGCGCGTTCCGGCCGTGCTCCTGGGATTCCCCCTTCTGATGGAGGCTTGCCTCCGGGTTCCCGGAGCGGAGGAGCACGATACCCTCCGAGCGGGCATCTCCAAGCGCGCGGACGGTGCGGACGTACCCGGAAAAGGAGTACTTCTTCAGATCGAGGAGCAACTGCTTGAGGGCCGTGGCCCCGCCCCGTGTCGTGCGGATGAGCTTTCCCTCTGGCAGAAGGAGGTCCTGGGGCGTCATTGTCCCTCGGTGGCCTCCGTCCATTTGGAGAGCCCCTCTAAATAGGTTGCAACATGGTTTCCCAGTTTGAGAACACGAGGCCGCGAGGCCCGTGCGCCGACAGGCCCGAGACGCCGTCTTGCGGAATCTGGCCCGTCCGCGTTTTCGCACGGCGCCCAGGACCGCTTACAGCCCCAAGCAAAAAGCTATTATCCCGTCTCAAATTGCCTCGCTTGCCATGGCCCGGGGATTCTTCACGATGGATGATTTCGACCTCTCGGGCCGCACGGTGCTGGTCCGGGTCGACATCAACTCGCCCATCGACCCGGGGACGGGCAAGCTCCTGAACGACGCCCGCCTGCGCGAGCACCTGAACACGATCCGCGACCTCCACGCGTCCCGGGTGGTCTTGCTCGCCCACCAGTCCCGTCCGGGGAAGGACGACTACACCTCCCTCGCGCCCCACGCGGAGCGGCTCTCCGCCCTCCTCGGACGTCCCGTGAAGTTCGTGGACGGCCTGTACAACCGCGAGGCGCTCGACGCGATCCGGTCCCTCAGCCCTGGGGACGTCTTGCTCCTGGAGAACGTGCGCTTCTTCGCGGAGGAGGACGCCCTCGCGGACGCCAAGTTCGAGAAGATGGTGAAGAGCCACATCGTGCGGCGCCTCGCGCCCACGGCCCAGTACTTCGTCCTCGACGCCTTCGCGGCAGCGCACCGTGCCCAGCCGAGCTTGGTCGGGTTCTGCGAGGTGCTGCCCACCCTCGCCGGGCGGGTCATGGAGAAGGAGCTCACGATGCTGGACCGGGCGATCCAGAGCCCGGATCGTCCGAAGATCGCGATCTTCGGCGGCATCAAGGCGGACGATTCCATCGCCGTCACCCGGCACATGCTCGAGAAGGACATCGTGGACAAGGTCCTGACCTCGGGCGGCGTGGCGAACATGTTCCTGCAGGCGTCGGGCAAGGATCCCGGCGCTCCCACGACGGACTTCATGCGCAAGGAGGTCGAGGAGTACGACTCGCATGTGGATGCCTGCAAGGAGCTCCTCGGGAAGTTCCGCGACCGCATCCTGTTGCCGACGGACCTGGTCGTGAACGATGGCGGGAAGCGCAAGGCCATCCGCGCCTCCGACCTGCCATCGAAGCTGCAAGTCTACGACATCGGCCTCGACACGATCGCCCATTACATCCAAGAGATCCGCGCGGCCAAGACCGTCTTCTTCAACGGGCCCGCGGGCGTCTTCGAGATCGAGGAGTTCTCCGTGGGTACGCGGGAACTCCTGCGGGCCGTCGCCGAGGCGGACGCCTTCACCGTGGTCGGCGGCGGACACACCGTGGCCGCCGTGGAGCAGTACGGGCTGCAGAACTCCATCGACCACGTGAGCACGGGCGGCGGTGCGCTGATCAACTTCCTCGCCGGGAAGGAGCTGCCCCTCGTCACGGCCCTTGAGCGGTCCTACAGGAAGTTCTCCGCGAAGAAGGCGTGAGGGCTCCGGGTGCAGGGTTCAAGTAGCCGTCGCGGGCTCGGTCGGCCCATGCACTGGGCCCGGCTCCGCAAACCGGAGGACTGGGGCGTTGAGCCCGTCCCGCCAGAGAAGCGGAACCTGCGGGCCCTCGACCTGGGCGTCCTGTGGTTCAACCTCGGCGTGGGCCTCCTCGTGCTCTACGCGGGAACCTTCATCACCGGATATGGTTTCGGCCTGATTCCTCTCACGCTCATCGTCGTCGCCGGATCGGTGATCGGGAGCGTCATGCTCGCCGGGGCGGGCACCATCGGCACACGGCACGGCGTACCCACGATGGTCAGCCTGCGACCGATCTTCGGACGCCGAGGCTCCTTCGCCCCGACGGTCCTCAACGCGATCCAGCTCTTCGGCTGGACATCGCGGGAGATCTGGGTCATGTCCGTGGCCGCGAGCGCTCTGTCTGGGCCCTTCCTGGGCCCCTTCACCGGCGTATTCTGGGTCCTTGTCTTCGGCGCGTTCTGCGGGCTGCTCGCCTGGGGCGGGCCCATGGTCGTCGTGAAGGCCTGGCTCGAGCGTATGGGCCTGTGGCTAGTCCTGGTCGGAGCCGGATGGATCACCTACCGCCTTGCGACCTCGCCCTCCATCCCCTCGGCGCTCCCCCTGTGGGGCGGGGACTGGACGAAGGCGGCCTCAACCTGATCGGCGCGAGCCTGCCGTCGTTCGCCGTCTCCGCGGCCGTGTACGTGGCCTCGGTGCGGCTCCTTGCGCCCACGGGCGAGCGGGCCCCCGCGTGAGCGCTCTCCGCGCTGATTATCACCAAGCTTCCGGCGGGAGGACCGCGTCGTCTGTTATCAGGGCGGATTCCCGCGGCGACAAGGCTTTTAAAACACAAGGAGAGGGCCGAACCCTCGGGATAGTTTGACGAGTCCGCGACCCCCGTTGGGGGGGAGGCCTGCGCAGGACGCCCGTCCCCGTGCAGCCCTCACCCTCGCGCTCCTTGTCGTCCTAGCCGCGGCCCTCCTCGCCGCATCATCCTCGGTGCATGCGGGCTCGGAGATCCTTCGGGAGCAATACGCCCCGTCCGCGTGGGACACGTCCTTCGCGAACGTCTACGTCGGGCAGGAGGTCGGCCAGTCCTTCACCGCCCATACGAGCTTTCTCCTGACCCACCTCGAGCTCCTCCTCTTCGACCAACCGCAGCCGTCGTCCCCGGACATCCTCCAGGTGTTCATCGCCGCGGACGCGGGCGACCAGCCCGGCGCGGTCCTCGCGAGCACGGCCCAACAGGGGCCCCAGAGGTGGTCCTGGGTGCCCTTCGGCTTCTATCCGTGGGTGCCGATCAGCGCGGGCCAGAGGTATTGGATCCTCGCGTCGGACTCGCAGCCCCGGCCGAAGGGCTACGAGTGGGCCATGAACGCGCCCGGAGACTACGCGTTCGGGGACGCCCAGTGGTACAACCCCTCCTCGGGGACGTGGACGAACAACACGGGTGCGGACCTCTTCTTCAAGGTCTACGGCATCTCTGGACCCGCCCTCTACCTCCAGGTCGATCCGATGGCGCGCCCGGTCGATCGCGGCACGGTGGTCCCGATCGACGTCTGGTTCAACAATTCCGGGAACGAGGCCGCGGGGACCGTGAGCCTGTCCATGGCGCTCGCCGGGGACCTGATCTACGTCGGGGATGACGCGTCTTCTGCGGGAGGGGTCCAGTCGGCCCCGCTCGCGTGGAGCTTCAGCGGCGTCTCCGTCGGGCCGCACAAGATGACCGTGTGGGTCCAGGTCGATCCCTCCGCGAAGTACTACGACGGCGAGTCGCTGACCGCGGTCGTGGATCTGAGCTACACGGACGCTCTCGGCGCGCCGCAAACGCCCTTGCGGGCCGTGGCCAGCGTGACCGTCCTCATCCCCGTGATCCGTGTGCAGGCGGAGCCCATGCCTGCCCATGTGGACCCGGGACAGAGGTTCAACTTCACGGTGTCCTTCATAGACGTGGGCTCCGGCAGCGCCGCGTATCTCTGGCTCAACGCCTCCGCAGGACCGCGCCTCACGATCCTCGGCGACGACGCCGCGGCGGCGGGCGGCCTTGCGGTCGGGACGGATGCCTGGCGCTTCCAGGACGTCGACGGGCAGTCCTATGGGTTCAACGTCACGGTGCGGGCGGATCCCGCCGCGTGGCCGGGAGACCGTCTGTCCCTCAACCTGAACCTATCCTACACGGACGGGCTCGGCCACCCGGTCGCGGACATCCACTTCACGGCCTCCGCGTCCATCCACGGTCCGAGCCTCGTCGTGGGGGCGACGGTGGATGAGCCGCGTCCCCATCCGGGCGACGTGATCCAGGTGGTCCTCTATGCGAACAACACCGGAGACCAAGTCGCGTCGCGCGCATGGCTCAACAACACCTTCCCTTCTTGGACGACCTTCGAGGGGTCCCAGCCCTCTGCGAGTGCCCAGGGAAACGGCACCCTGGGGTACGTCCTGTCGAACGTGGGCCCCGGCCCCTTCGCGGTCACGATTCGACTGAAGGTGCAGGACGACGCCCCGCCGGGCGTGACGCTGAAGGACAGCGCGCACCTGGATGTCGCGAACGGTTCCGGCGTGCTGCTGCGTCCCTCCTCCGCCATCGTCGGGTCCACCGTCGTCACGCCGCGCTTCGCCATTGGGTTGGAGTCCTCCGCGGCCTCCGTGGTGCATCCGGGGGACCGCGTCGACCTGACGCTGCGGATCAACAACTCCGGGAACGAGGCGGCCCGGCGTGCATGGGTCAACCTGACCCTGCCCCGCAACACGCTCCTCGTGAACAGCACGCTCCCGTGGGCCGCAACGAACGGGACGGTGTACGGATGGACCTTGGACAACCTGGGTCCCGGCGAGCGCACGATCGGCGTTCGGATCGAGGTGAGCGCGCGCCTCGCGGATCGGGAGGACCTCGTGGGCCGACTGGACCTGACCTACCTCAGATCTGACGGCGCTGTCCTCTCCCTCTCCCAGGCGACGATCTCCTTTCAGGGTGCCGCGGCCGCGGGTGTTCCCGCGAGCCTGGAAATGCTGCTCCTCTGGGTCGCAATCCTCGCGGCCCTCTTCCTCCTCTTCCTGCTCCTGGCCTACATGGACGTGCTGCCCCACCGTCGCACGTCCATCGATGACGTCTTCCTGCTCCATAACAGCGGGATCCTGATCTGCCACTGCTCGACGACCCTGCACCCGGACGTGGACTCGGACATCGCGAGCGGCATGCTCATGGCCGTGCGGAACTTCGTGGCCGACGCCCTGCGCACGAAGAACGGGGCGCTGCAGGAGCTGCGCTACGGGGACTACCGCATCCACATGGCCCACGGACAATACGCGATCCTGGTGGTCTTCACGCGCGCCGGGAGCCCGAAGAACCTCGACGTG
>JBBSVS010000417.1:0-1433 GCA_038046665.1 Thermoplasmatota archaeon | reverse complement strand
CGAAGGGGTTTCGGGCGATCGTCCGGGAGATCCTGCCAGGCATCGGCCACATGCCCATGTGGGAGGCCCCGCAGGCCACGATTCAGGCGATCCTCCGCTGGGCCCGGGCAGTCCATCCAGTCTGACGGTCTCCCTCCCACACGCGAGCATTCACCGCGAAAGAACTAAGCCCCGGCCGAATCGTGCGATGCCGGAATGCGAGTCGCCATCCTCGGAGCGGGGGGTCTTGGTCGGACGCTCGTTTCCGAGCTCCGTACCGATCCGCGGGTTTCCTCCTTCTTGGTCATGGACCGCGTGGGCGATCGCGCCCGCGTCCTCTCGGGCCTGGGCGGCCGCGCGCCCATCGAGGCCCACGCCCTGAACGTGGAGAACGTGGACATGCTCACCCGGGCGCTCCGCGGCTGCGACATCGCGGTGAACGCGACCCTCCCGAAGTACAACCTGGGGATCATGCGCGCCTGCCTCGAGGCGCACGCGAGCTACCTCGACGTGGCGGCCACGGGGCCCTCCCGTCCCGGCGGACCTCCGGGCATCCTCGAGCAAATCGAAATGGACGCGGCTTTCCGATCCGCGGGCGTCACGGCCCTCCCGTGCATGGGCCTGGACCCCGGGATGACGAACGTGCTCGCCCGGGAAGCGGCCCAACCCCTCGACCGCATCGACGCGATCCGGATCCGCTCGGGCGGGACCGCGAAGTTGCCCGGTTTCGGGAACTTCCCGCTCTATTCACGGGAGGCCTTCCTCGACGACTTCCTCGTGCGCCCGACCGTCTGGACGGGGGACCGCCTCGAGGAGCGGGAGCCCATGAGCGACGAGGAGGAGTTCGCCTTCCCCGACCCCGTCGGGACGCAGCGGACGTTCCTCGTGTCCCACGAGGAGGTGAAGACCCTCCCGAGGTTCCTCGGGAAGCCCGTCGGGCGGGTGGACTTCAAGTTGGGCCTCGACCCGAACCTGGCCCACGCGATCCTCTCCCTGGAGCGGCTCGGCCTGCTCAAGGAGGACCGCTTGATCCGGCTCGGCGGGCAGCGCGTCCCCTTCCGGAAGGTCCTCCTGTCTACCTTCCCCGAGCCGTCCGCCCTCATGGTCCCCGTGGAGGGCGCCACGGCGGTAAGCGTCGAGGTCGAGGGGGCGAAGGGCTCGTCCCGCGTCATCCAGCGGCGGGACATCGTCCTCACGCATCAGGAGGCGTACCGACGGCGAGGCACGACGGCGGTGACGTACCTGACCGCGATGGCCCTCGCCGTCGCGGTGGGTCTCTTCGCGGACAGGGTGATTCCCCGCGCGGGCGTCCTCGTGCCGGAGTCCCTCGACCCCGCGCGCGTACTCCAGGAATGGAAGGCACGGGACCTTCCCGTGGCCAAGTCCGAGCGTACACTGGCGGAGTGACCGTTTCGATCACGCCGACGCGCCCGTGGAGGAGCCGGTTTACGTCG
>JBBSVS010000416.1:0-6003 GCA_038046665.1 Thermoplasmatota archaeon | reverse complement strand
CGACGAGGACCGTGCGCGACGAGCACGCATACCCTGCCTTCTCGAGCAGCTGCCGCGCCTTCGTGGGTTCATCCACGAGGAGGCTCATGTAGGACCGCCCGCCGCCGGAGTTCGCGCTCATCGCGTCGATGTTGATGGCCGCGTCTCCCAAGATGGCCGCGAGCTTCCCGAGTTCGCCGGGCCGGTCCGGCAACTCCACGTCGAGTTGGATCGTGTCGCTCCCCCGCCATGGGGATATGGGCTTCCTGAGTTAGAATCCTTGCGCACCTCGGCGTACGCCGGGCGAGGGCTTATCTCGCCCCTCGAGGTCTCGCGGACGATCCCATGCGGTACACCCTGCGATACTTCGGCATCCAAGTACGGGACATGGGCCGGTCCGTCGCCTTCTACCGCGATCTCTTCGGCATGGAGGTGCTGCGCCGTCAGAGGGTCGCGGAGACCGGGGGCGAGTGGGCAGAGTTGAAGAGCCGAGACTCCGATCACGTCCTGGAGTTGAACTGGTACCCGGAAGGCTCGACCTACTTCAAGGGCCCCTACCGGAATGGCGACGAGCTCGACCACGTTGCCTTCGAGTGCGAGGACGTCGGCCGGGCCTACGCGGAGCTCCTCGCGAAGGGCGCGGGACCGGGCCTGCCGCCTTTCCTCGAGGCGCGCACGTGGCTCGCCTACGTGGTGGACCCGGACGGGATTTGGATTGAACTCTACGGGAAGACGGCGGCCGACCCGCAACCCTGAGAGGGACCTTTCGTTCCGGGGTGCGAGGATCGCGTGGGCACCGCCTCGGACCTGTTCTTCGGGCTCTCGGCAGCGTTCGGATACGGGACCGGGGATTTCTTGGCCCGCGGGGCTTCGCATCGGGTCGGCTACGTCCGGGTCCTCTTCTACATGGAGGTCGTGAGCCTCCTCGTCATGCTCCCTCTTGCCGTCGTCTTCGAGCGCGACCGGTGGCGTCCTACGTCCGCGTTGGAGATCGTCCCCATCCTCGCGGCCGTGAACGTCTTCGCGTCCCTCTTCCTGTACCGCGCCATCGAGTACGGCGTCCTCTCCGTCGTCTCGCCGCTCATCTCGAGCTTCCCCGCGGTCACGGCGGCGCTCGCGATTCTCTTCTTGGGCGACCGGCCGCCTCTCGCCGCCGCGGCGGGGATCGTGGCCGCCCTGGCCGGCATCGTCCTCATCTCCCGCAGCGGGGCCCATCCGGACAACCCGCCGCCGAAGGATGCCCGGGTGGGCTTGATCAGCGCGATCCTGTCCTTTTCCGGCTACGGGGTCTTCTATTTCGCCCTGAAGTACGCCGTCCTCGACTTCGAGCCAATCACCGCCGTGACCCTCGTGCGGACCGCGGGCATCGGAATCTTGATCCTCGCCTCCGTGGCGGGCGTCGCCCGCATCGGAGGGCTGCCGGGGGACGTGTGGCCCGCGATTGTGGCGATGGGACTCCTCGACACCCTCGGCTTCATCGCGTACAGCGTGGGGATCGTGGCCGGGTCCGTGGCGATCATCGGGACCCTCAGCGGCCTCTTCAGCGCGGTGACCGTGGGTCTCGCCGCGATTTTCCTCCGGGAGCGGCTCACGCGGATTCAGTACGCGGGGATGGCGGCGATCTTCCTGGGCGTCGTCCTCATGGCCGTCCGATGACGGCGCAAAGCCCATATAGGCGGCGCCGACTGCGCCCGCGATGGCCTCCTTCACGTTCTACTACACGGGGATCCGCGTGCGCGACCTGGACCGCTCGGTCCGGTTCTACACGGAGGTCCTCGGGATGGATCTCGCGTTCCGAATGAAGATCCGGAGGCAGCGCGGCGAGGTCGCCGTCCTCAAGAGCCCGCGGGGCAAGCAGAAGCTCGAGCTGAACTGGTACGAGCCCGGGAGCAAATACGCCACCCCGTACGCAACGGGACAAGGGCTCGACCACCTTGCCTTCCGCACCGGGAGCCTGTCCAAGGCCAAGGCGGAGTTCCGGAAGAAAGGCGTGAAGGTCGTGGACCGGTACATGGGGCCGAAGGGAGGCGAGTGGTTCTACATCGCGGACCCCGACGGCATCTGGATCGAGATCAACGGGGCCAAGTGAGTCCTCGGTCCGTCACGTCCTCTCAGAGTCCGGCGGCGTCAGGATGATCCTCGCGTCCACGGCGCGGTAGCCTTTGCCCTCCTCGAGGGCGATGATCGGGTTGAGGTCGATCTCCTGGATCTGGTCGAAGTCCAGGACGAGCTGGGCGAAGCGGAGGATCGCTTCCGCGAGGGCGTCGATGTCCCTCGGCGGCTCGCCCCGCACGCCGGTCAGGAGCGGGTACGTGCGGATGGCGCGGATCATGCGGTATGCGTCCTGGTCCGTGAGGGGCGGCAGCCCGAAGGACACGTCCTTCAGGTACTCGACGTAGATCCCGCCGAGGCCGAAGACGAGGAACGGCCCGTACACGTGGTCCCGCGTCATCCCCAGGATGACCTCTTTCCCGCGCGAGAAGTGCTCCTGCACGAGGATCCCGTCGATCGCGATGCCCTGGGTCTCCATGCGATGATGGAGGCGCATCGCCTCGAGGCGGAGGGCCCGCTCGTCCCGGATGTCCAGGACGACCGCCCCCTGTTCCGTCTTGTGGACCAGCTGCCGGCCGACCGCCTTGAGGACCACCGGATAGCCGAGTTGTCGCGCGACGACGGCGGCCTCGTCGATGTCCTTGCACATGCGCGCCCGGGCCGTCTGGATGCCGTACGCCTCCAGGAACTCCACGGACTCGATCTCAGTGAGGCGGGTGCGGCTCTCCCCGAGGACCGTGTCGAGGATCGTGCCGGCCCTCGCCCGGGAGACCTCGAAGGTCCGTGTCCGCCCCTCGTCTCGCTTCAGGTACTGGGCGTAGCGGTACAGGGCCGCGAGGGAGCGAGCCGCGCTCTCCGGGTACAGGTAGGAGGGGAGACCGTGGGAGACGAGCTCGAGGAACCCCGGGCTGTCCTCCGTGCGGCCGAGGAAGTTGCACAAGACGGGCTTCTTGTGCTTCTGGGCCGTGGTCCACACGACCCTCGCCCATTCGACCTCGTCCGTGCGGACGGGCGGCACGTACACCGCGATCGCGGCGTCCACGTTCTCGTCCTCGAGGACCGCGGCCAGGGCCCTGCGGTAGTCCTCCAGGGAGCCCTCGGGCGTCAGGTCGATGGGGTTCGCCATCGATGCGTCGGGCGGCGCCCACGACTTCAGCGAGGCTTTCGTCGCCTGGGTGAATTCCGAGAGAATGAGTCCCTGCGCGGATAGCTCGTCAACGGCCATGATGGCCGGGCCGCCCGCATCGGAGATCACCGCCACGCGGTTCCCTTTCGGCAGCGTCCCGAGGGAGAAGGCGGAGGCGTAGTCGAAGAGCTCCTCGATCGCGTTCGCCCGCAGCACGCCCGTCTGGTTGAACACGGCCTCTGCCGCCAGGTCCGAGCCTCCGAGAGACCCGGTGTGGGACGCGGTGGCCCGCCCGCCCGCCTCGGACCGGCCGGCCTTGACCGCGATCACGGGCTTCTTCTTCGTGACCTCGCGCGCGATGCGCACGAAGTTCTTGGGGTTCCCGAAGTTCTCGATGTAGGCGACGATGATCTTCGTCTCCGGATCGTCGCCCCAGGCCTGCAGGAGGTCGTTCAGGCTGACCTGGGCCTTGTTGCCCAAGGAGCAGAACTTGGCGAAGCCGATGCCCAGGGACTTCGCGTGCTCGAGGATAGCGACGCCGAGGGCGCCGCTCTGGGTGACGAGGGAGACGTGCCCGCGGAGGGGCGGGGTGGGCGCGAAGGTCGCGTCCATGGCGACGTCCGGATGGGTGTTGATCACACCCATGCAGTTCGGGCCGATCATCGTCATGCCGTACGCCTTGCACAGGCCGAGGAGCTCCCGCTCCCGTTCCAGGCCGGCCCCGCCGATTTCCCGGAAGCCCGCCGTGATCACGACGAGGCCCCGGACGCCCTTCTTGCCGCACTCCTCGACCGCGGGGAGGGCGTAGGCTGCCGGCACCACGATGACGGCCAGGTCGATCGGTCCCGGGACCGCCGCCACGCTAGGGTAGGCCTTGACTCCGAGGACCTCGTCTGTCTTCGGGTTGATGGGGTAGATCGACCCGCGGTAGCCGTTGGCCAGAAGGTTCTTCACGATCTCGTAGCCGATCTTGCCTATGTGCCGCGACGCGCCCACGATGGCGATGGACGCGGGGGAGAAGATCGCATCGAGTCCGTCCCCGGCCATCGCAGCACCCAACCTCCGCCTCGCTAATGAATTTTCTCCGCCGGTCTCCGTGCCGCGTATTATCACGGAAGGTAACGGCGCCCTTCTTCTAATATACCGTGAAAGAGCAAGCGGGGGGGCACCGGCCTAGAGCCGGGTCCGTACCAGGGGTCGCGATCCGACGTGCTCGTCTCTCACCTCCTCCGTCCCGGGCGAAGTCTCGCGATCGTCCTCATCCTGCTCGTCGCGATGCTCGCAGGACTTGTCGTGACCGCCCACCCCGCCGCGGCCGCGCCGCCGAACTACATCTCCGGCTCCGCCTGCACCAAGAGCCTCAATCCGGTCTGGCAGAGCGCGGACACCTGGATCATGTACGGCAATGTCACGGTGGTCCCAGGCTGCACCCTGACGATCGAACCCGGCGCCTTCGTGAGGGTGGACCCGGGCGTTCGCCTCTACGTGCGCGGGTCCCTCCTGGCGAATGGCATCCCGGGCACTCTGATCTCCTTCTCTGCCAACAACACGGCGACCAACGTCCCCTGGGGCGGCGTCCAGTTCAACGCCACGAGCACGGGCTCCGTCTCTTGGTCTTCCTTCTCGGAGGTGGAGCGGGCCCTCCACGCGATCCAGAGCTCGCCGGACATCAACAACAACACGATCGACTCGGCCTACTACGGGATTCAGCTCGAAGGGTCCAGCTCCTCTGTGTACTGGAACCGCATCAACTTCACAACCGTGGGCATCCAGGCGAGCGTTTCCGGATCCACGATTATCGCCGACAACACGATCACGAACGTCACGGGGAACCCCGCCCTCGGCATCTACGTAACGAACCTGAACTCGGTCACAATCTGGCAGAACACGATTCGGGACGTGTTCGCCGCGAACGGTCGGACGCCCGCCCTGGCCGGGGCGCGCGGCTCGGACGGGGGCTACGCGGTGGCCATCCTCGTCAATGGCACTTCGACCGCCAGCGTGTACCTGAACACGATCTCCCAAGTCCTCGGTGGCCAAGGAGGGAACGGGCAGTCGAGCACCTTGGGCAACGGCGGACGCGGCGGGGATGGCGGCTCGGCCGGCGGCATCGCCACCTTCGCCACGGGCATCCTCGACATCCGGTCCAACACGGTCACGCGCCTCGCGGGCGGCCATGCGGGGAACGGCGGCGGGTCCACGGTCCTCGTCGGGGACGGGGGCAACGGCGGAAACGGCGGCACCGCCGCAGCGATCGACAGCTACAGCTCCACCACGTCGGCCGCGTGGTATTCGAACATCGTGAACGGAATCACGGGCGGGTCCGCGGGCGACGGGGGGTCAGCCTCGAGCGGGCTCGTGGGCAACGGCGGCGTGGGCGGAGACGCCTTCGGATTCCTGACCTCCCAGGCCATGAACGGGGATGCGAGCGGGAACACGGTCCTGTCCATCCGAGGCGGTTCGGGAGGGAACAGCAGCAATGGCGCCCGCGGGAACTACGGAGGTTCCGGCGGTCAGGCCGCCGGCTTCTGGGCCTTCGGCGTGGACGGGAGCGGGACAGTCCACGCGAACACGGTTTCCACCCTCACGGGCGGCAACGGCGGGGCCGGCCGGCCGGGCGCAGGTTCCGGAGGCAACGTCACCGGGCTCTTCGTCGTCGGCGACGGCACCCCCTTCAACGCGACCGCCGTGCGGGCGAACGGGGTCTCCGGCCTCATTGGCGGGATCGGTGGCGTCGGGACCGTCGCCGGAGGCGGCGGCGGGAGTGCCGCGGGCTTCGCCGCGTTCCATGTGCGGCTCACCTCGGCCTCCAACTGTGAGGGGGGCACCGCCCGGTTGGCCCAGCC
>JBBSVS010000415.1:0-3327 GCA_038046665.1 Thermoplasmatota archaeon | reverse complement strand
GGCCCGTGACGCCCCCAACGAGGAGCGTGGTCGGGCCGGGCGGGGCGCCGAAGAAGAGGAGGGCCACGCCGGCGCCGAGCATCGCGCCGCCGAAGCCGTGGAACAGGAGGTAACGGTACCCCGCGCCGACGGCCTCGCCGCCGTTCTCCCAGATGAGCAGGGTGGACGTGATGGCCATGAGCTCCCAGAACACGAGCAGGGTGACCCAGTCCCCCGCGAAGACCGCGCCCATGGACGTGCCTGCGTACAGGAGGGCGTACAGGTGCATCCAGGGCTTCGCGAAGCCCGCCGCGTAGAGCACGGCGAAGAAGGTGATGATCGCGAAGATCAGGCCGGTCAGGTACGAGAGGCTGTCGACGCGCAGCAGGAGGAGGTCGTAGCCCATGAAGGGCAGGCGCCAGGTCTCCCCCGTGGGCAGGAAGACCGTGTCAAGGAGGGCGATGCCCGCCAGGATGATGAGGCCGATTTGGCGGGCACGGCCCTTGAGCAGGAGGACGAGGGGACCGCCGATGAGGAAAATCAGGAAGGGCGGGACCGCGGTCCCGACGATCACGGAGGCGAAGGCTCCCGGGCGGAACGCCGGCACGACGTTCGACGCGATGAGGCGGGCCATCTCGAAGGGCCCGTAGGGCATCGCGGTCCAGAGGCCTAAGACGAGGGCGCCCGCCGCGGTCACGAGCAGAGGCGCGCCGAGGGTCGACCGCGCCTCGCCCATCGCGCCCTCGTAGGGCCGGAAGAACGCGCGGATTACGATGGGAAGGAAATAGGCCAGGTTCAGGACGCTCGACAGCACGAGGACGAAGAGGATCCACCAGTCGCCCGCGTTCCACGCGCCGATGGAGAGGTACCACTTGGCGACGAAGCCCGCCATGGGCGGCAGGCTCGCCATGCTCAGCGTGGCCAGGGTGAAGGCGACGAAGGTGCGTGGCATCTTCCGCCCGATGCCGTCGAGCTGGGAGATCTTCGTCTTGCCCGTCTCCACGGCGACCGCCCCGGCGACGAAGAACATCGTGAGCTTGCCGAAGGCGTGGGCCGCGATCGCGAACATGGCCCCGATCACCGCCGCGGCCATGCCCTCCGCGGTCGCGCCGCCGATGCCGATGGGCACGATGATCGCCGCGCCGAGGATGATGTAGCTCAGCTGGGAGATGGTCGAATAGGCGAGCCGGAGCTTGAAGTCGTCCTGGACGAGGGCCAGGAGGGACCCGACGAGGATCGTGATCACCGCGGCGACGATGACGATCCACTGGAGGTCCAGGGTTAACATCAGGGTGGGTCCGTACAGGAAGAGCAGGACCCGCAGGAGTCCGAAGACGCCCGCCTTCACGACCGCCACGGCGTGCAGGAGCCCGCTCACCGGCGTGGGCGCGATCATCGCGCTGGGAAGCCAGCCGTGCAACGGGACGATCGACGCCTTCACGCCGAAGCCGCCCATCAGCAGGAGGAAGGCCACGCGGGCGAGGTCCGTGGGGAGCGTGGGGATGCCGGCGTTCCCGCCACCGACGAAGGCGATCGCGTCCACACCGCCGATGCCGTACAGGAGGGCGAGCCCGGCGAGGATCGCCACGCCGCCGCTCAGGGTGTACACCAGGTACTTCCGGCCGGCCTTGAAGGCCTCCTCGGTCTCCCTGTGGACGACGAGGGGGTACGTGGCGACGGTCAGGATCTCGTAGAACAGGAAGAGGCTGAACAGGTTCGCGGACAGGGCGACGCCCATCGTCGCCCCGAGGACGAGGGCGAAGGCCGCGTAGTAGCGGGTCTGGGCGTGCTCCCTCAGACCGCGCATGTAGCCGACGCTGTAGACGGTCGTGAGGATCCACAGGAAGGACGCCAGGCCCGCGAAGAGCAGGCCGAGGCCGTCCGCCGTGAGCTGCAACGTCAGGCCGCCGAACATCGTCGCGAGGACGACGGTCACGGGCGCGCCGCCGAAGGCGGCGGGCAGCAAGGCGACCGCGAACAGGAACGTCAGGATCGCCGCCACGAGGGACGCGGCCTCCCGCGGATTCGGGCGGTTGCGGAGGGCGAGGACCGCCGCCGCGCCGACGAAGGGCGTGAGCACCGTGGCCATGAGGGCCGCCTGGTTCAGGTCCATCACGGCTCACCCCCGCGGACCTTCCGGGCGATGGAGGCGATGTCCAGGGTCTCCCAGGTGCGCTTCGCCAGGATGACGAGGGCGAGGGCGACCGCCGCGACGACCGCCTCGATGATGATGAGCGTGAAGACGACGGCCTGGGACGTGCCCACGTCCCCGGTGAGGTAGCCGCCCGTGACGAATACGAGGCTGACGCCCTTGCCGAGGAGCTCGAGGCCGATGACCATCTTGATCAGGTTGGAGCGGGCGATGAGGCACGCCAGGCCGACCGCGAAGAGGGCTCCCGCCGTGGCGAGGAGCACGAGGACGACCGCGTCGGTCACGGGCTCGCCTCCTGCATCTTGCGGGTGCCGAGGAGGAGCAGGATCGCGACGACGCCGCCCAGTAGGACGAGCCCTTGGAGGAGGACCTCGAAGGTCCGCGTCTCCCACATCACGGTCCCGACGCCGCCCGAAGCGGGCGCGTTGGCGGGCCAGGAGATCGCGGCGGGGATCAGGGCTGCGGTGAAGAGCGCGATGAAGGCGATGGCGATCAGGGCGCCCGCGAGGCCCTTCCCGTTCATGCGGGCACCTCCGTCTCCTCGCCGCCCGCGAGGATGAGGGCCACGAGGAACAGCACGGCCACGAGGCCCGCGCCCACGGTCAGCTCGAGGGCGCCCGCGAAGGGCTGCGCCAACAGGAAGAAGATCGCGGCGAGGAACGCGCTCGCGAGGGCGTAGGCGACGACGGACCGCACGAGGTTCTTCAGTCCGACGGCGACGATCGCCAGGGCGACGGCCGCCACCCCGAGGGTGGCCAAGAGCACCAACTCAGCGTCCGACATGGAGGCTCACGCTTCCCCTCGGTGGCCCGCGGAGGGGGACACCGAGAGTTTCAATCTTTCTGCGAGAAAAATCGACTCGATAATCAGCCTCATCGAATCGAGCGAGCCTTCCCGAGGTGGAAAATCTCTAGCTAAGTGTTGAAGCGGCGAAAACATCGAGGATGTACGAGCATATACACTCCTGGAGGAAGGAAGGACGTGAAGGCGACGCGCGGGTCCTCCGCGCTCCTAGGAGGGAAAAAGGAGGGGATGGCGATCGCCTAAAACTTTGAGGGGAAGCGATGGAAGGCCGTTGAAGGCGGTCGTCATCATCCCGAGCGTCGAGCCGGCGCTGCGATCAGGTTCGGTGCGGTGCAGACCCGGCATATCGCTCCCCTGGGCTCACGGAGCCCGAGGGACTAATGGGGTCTCCT